>JAQGHJ010000512.1 GCA_028288905.1 Phycisphaerales bacterium
CTCGCCCGGCTCGACGCGCGGGTCTGGCGACGGGACCGGACATCCGAGCAGGGCGGCGAGGGCAGCGTTTTTTTCGGCCTCGGGCAGGTCCTCGTCGACGGCCGCCGCGTCGTCCATCCGCAGGGCCGACGCCGGCGGCTCGCCGGCGTGCGGGTCCCCCGCGAACAGCCGGCCGGCCATGCCGACCACGCGCAGGCCCGGCAGGTCCTGCCGCAGCGCGTCGGCCAGCCGCTCCTCGAACCGCGTCCACTGGTACGGGGCGACGAGCAGCAGGTCCGGCTTCCACGCCGCGGCGGCCGCGACGACCGGATGGAAGTCCGCCCACCGCCCGTCGACCGCGTCGGCCGCGTACACCTCCACCGGCGGCAACACGAGCACGTCCACTCCGGGGGCGACGAGCGGGGCGGCCGCCACGGCGCTCGGGCGCACGACGAGCGCCAGCTCGTGCCCGGCCGCCCGCAGCGCCGCGTACAGCGGCTGCCGCAGGACCAGGTCGCCGATCGTGTCGGGGTTGCTCGCTAAGACGCGCATCGAAGGGGAAGGTCGATCGTCGAGTGTCGAACGTGGAGGGTCGTGCGTCGGAGAGGGAGGAAGTGGCACCGTCGGACCGTCAACGGTCCACGAACAACAATCGACATTCAGTCGTTCACCTCGACCACCGGGCGGCAGAAGGCGCCGGTGTGCCCGGCGAGGTTCACCGGCAGCGACCAAAACTTCAGCGGGGCCGGCAGGGCGAACACCTCCGGCGGGAACTTCAGTTCCTCGACGACCCACACGCCGTTGCCGAGCAGGACCGTGTGCGTGTCGGCGTTCAGCGGCCCAAACCCGCCGATCGAGTAATGGTCGATGCCGACGCCGCGGACCCGCCGTTCGACGAGCCACCGCGCCCCGTCCGGGTGGACGAACGGCGAGTGGTGTCGCCACTCGTCGGTCGCCGCCCGCCGGTCGCCCCAGCCGGTCGCCAGCAGCACGATCGCCCCGGCCGGCAGATCCGCGGGCAGGGCGGCGGCCAGCACGTCACCGGTGATCGGGCGGTCGGCGGCGCTGTCCCGCAAATCGGCGATCCACGCCGGCCCGACCCAGGTCGACAGCGGCAGGTCGTCCAGGCTCGCCCCGCCGGCGACCTTGTGCAGCGGGGCGTCCACGTGGCTGCCGGTGTGGTTCGTGAGCGTCAGCAGCTCGCACTGCCACCCGTCAACGGCGTGCGTCGCGATCAGGTCCGACCGCACCGGCGGGTGGGCCGGACAGTTCGGGCAGCCGGCGTACACGGGTTGGGACAGGTCGATCAGCCGCATGCGACGGGCGGCCTTTTAACCTAGAATGCCGGCCCCCGAAAGTCGGACCCATTCCTCAGGAGACGTCGCCATGGCCAAGATCGCGATCCTGCTCGAGAAGATCTACGAGGACCTAGAGCTCCAGTACCCCCGCTTGCGGCTCAAGGAGGCGGGGCACACGGTCGACGTCGTCGGGCCCAAGGCCGGCGAGACGTACGTTGGCAAGCACGGGTACCCGCAGAAGGCCGAGAAGTCGGCGGCCGACGTGAAGGCGAGCGACTACGCCCTGATCGTCATCCCCGGCGGGTCGTCGCCCGACCACATGCGGCGGAACGGAGACATGGTGCGGATCGTCCGCGAGGCGGCGGCGGCCAAGATCCCGATGGCGGCGATCTGCCACGGGCCGTGGATGCTCTGCTCGACCGACGCGCTCAAGGGCCGGCGGTGCACGAGCTACATGAGCATCGTCCACGACGTGGTGAACGCCGGCGGGAAGTGGGTGGACGAGGAGTGCGTGGTCGACGGCCCGATCATCACCGCCCGGACGCCCGACGACCTGCCGGCGTTCAGCAACGCGATCCTACAACTGGTGAGCGAGGGCAAGGCCCAGGGCGTCAAGGGCAAGCCGGTCGCACCGGCGTGGGTGGCCGAGACGCTTCGGGCGGACCAGCGGGGGTGAAGAAAACCGCAAGGCGGCGGCGAGGCAGGGCGGCACAGCCGGCCCTACGGGCGACACCAGCGCAGCTTGGGTGCGTCGCCCGGTGCCCGACGCTCCAAATTCGACATTCTACGTCCCGTCTGCCGCCCCATCGTTCTCTTGCCGCCCCGCGCCGGGCGTTTGACCCTGTCTATCGGGGTAAATACGATTGCCCGTCGAGGGACGCTCCCGGCCGGGCTCGTACGCGGGCGGTGGCGGCCCTCCACGTCCCGGCGCTCGGGAGGCGCTGCCCCGATGAAGTGCGACAACTGCAACAAGACGGCGACCGTCCACCTGACTGAGATCAAGGCGGGCAAGAAGATCGAGAAGCACCTGTGCGAGGCGTGTGCCGCGGCGGCCGAGGGGCTGCCGGTCAAGAGCCACATGCCGATCAACGAGCTGCTGACGAACTTCGTGATGGCCCACTCGGGGATGGCCGGCAAGGAGCCGCAGACGCTCCAGTGCGACCACTGCGGGATGACGTGGGCGGACTTCCGGCAGAACGGGCTGCTCGGGTGCCCGAACGACTACGCCGCATTCGAGCGGGAGCTGACCCCGCTGCTGCAGCGGGCCCACGACGGGGCGACGCACCACGTCGGCAAGCAGCCGGCCCGCCGGGGCGGGACCGGCCTCGCCGTCCGCCGGCACGTCGACGTGGCGAAGCTCCGCAAGGAGCTCCAAAAGGCCGTCGAGGGCGAGGACTACGAGCGGGCCGCCAAGCTCCGGGACCAGATCAAGCAGGCCGAAGGGTGAGGGGGAAGTGCTGAGTGCTGAGTGCTGGGTACCAAGTGCTCGGCACCGCACGGCCCCATGCGTTTCGCACTCCGTACTCAGCACTTAGCACTCAGCACTTCTCATGAAGCTTTCCGACCTCACCCAACACGCCGGCGAGTGGCTCCGCGGCAGCGGGCCGATGAGCGAGACGGTCATCTCGTCCCGCATTCGCCTGGCCCGGAACGTGGCCGGGTTCAACTTCCTCACGAAGTGCACCCGGCACCAGCGGCAGGCGCTGGAGCAGAAGGTCCGGCAGGTCGTGCTCGACGCCGACCTGGCCCCGCAGACGCTGTACGTCGACCTCGAGCAGGCCCCGGACGTCGACCGCCAGCTGCTCGTCGAGCGGCACCTGATCAGCAAGCCGCACGCGGCCGCCGAGGGGGCCCGGGGCGTGGCGATCGGGCAGGACGAGACCGTGTCGATCATGGTCAACGAGGAGGACCACCTCCGGGTCCAGGTCCTGCGGTCCGGGCTGCAGCTGACCGAGGCGTGGGAGCAGATCAGCAAGATCGACGACGCCCTTGAGGACAAGCTTGACTTCGCCTTCCACCCCCGGTTCGGGTACCTGACGGCCTGCCCGACGAACGTCGGCACCGGCATCCGGGTCAGCGTCATGCTCCACCTGCCGGCCCTGAAGCTGACCGGGGAGATCGAGAAGGTGTTCCGGGCGGCCAAGGACCTGAAGCTCGCCGTCCGCGGGCTGTACGGCGAGGGGACCGAGGCGACCGGCGACTTCTACCAGATCTCGAACCAGTCCACGCTCGGCAAGGCCGAGGACGAGATCGTCGAGGAGTTCGGCCGCGTCGTGATCCCGAAGATCATCGACTACGAGCACCACGCGCGCAAGGCCCTCGTCAGCGAGAAGGCCGTCGCCCTCGACGACAAGGTAAGCCGGGCCCTGGGGTTGCTCCGCAACGCCCGGCTGATGGCGACCGACGAGACCCTGCTGCTGCTGAGCCACCTGCGAATGGGCGTGCACATGGGCCGGGTCAAGGACGTCGACCTGCGGACGATCAACGAGCTGTTCCTGCTCACCCAACCGGCGCACCTGCAGAAGATGCAGGGGAAGAAGCTGGAGGGCGACGTCCGCCGGGCCGCCCGGGCCGACTTCATCCGGGCCCGGCTGAACGGCCGCTGACCCACCGCCCCATGGCCGCCCCCTTGGCAGACCGCCCGGATCTCCGCCTCCGCCCCGCGACGTCGGCCGACCGCGACGCGGTCGCCGACCTGATCTGCCTCTCGACCAACTTCTGGTACCAGGCGAGCGGCCGCCCCCGGATCTTCACCGCCGGCCCCGAGCCCTGCGGGCTGTTCTGGGACGTGTACGACGCCCTGGACCCCGGGTGCTGCGTCGTCGCCGAGGACGCCCGCACCGGGCACCTCGCCGGCTCCTGCTTCTACCACCCGCGGGACACCCACGTGTCGCTCGGGATCATGAACGCCCACCCGAACCACTTCGGCCGGGGCGTGGCCGGGCGGCTGCTTCGGTTTGTCACCGACCTGGCCGACGCCGCCGGCCTCCCGACCCGGCTCGTGTCCAGCGCGGTGAACCTCGACAGCTACGCCCTCTACACCCGGGCGGGGTTCGTCCCCGGGGCGATCTACCAAGACATGGTTGTGCCGCCCGCCCGCGTCGCGGCCGGGCTGACGGGCACGGACGAAATGGACCTCGCCGCCGCCCGCGCCCGCCCGGCCACGCCGGCGGACGTGCCGGCGATCGTCGACCTAGAGTGGCGGGTCGCCCGCATCCGCCGGCCCGGCGATTGGCAGCACTTCGTCAACAACGCGGCCGGCGTCTGGCGGGTGTCGGTCCTCGACCGAGTCGGCGGCGGGATCGACGGGGCACTCGCAGCCGTCGACCACCCCGGCAGCACGATGCTCGGCCCCGGCGTGATGGCGGACGACGCCGCGGCCGCCGCCCTGATCGCCGCCGAACTCCGCCGCCAAGCTGCCGGCCCGCGCCGTGACGTCTCGCCCGTCTTCCTCGTCCCGGCCGACCGCCCGGCCCTCGTCCGCCAGGTCTACGCTTGGGGCGGGCGGAACGTCGAGTTGCACGTCCACCAAGTCCGCGGCGACTACCAGCCTCCGACCGGCGTCGCCATGCCGACCTTCATGCCCGAGACGGCCTGACCCCCGGATCGCTTGAAGCGGAACAGGTCGCCTGTCGATCGCCCCGTCACTCCTGTAGCCACACCGAGACCGACCCGCCCGGGCACCGGAACTCGCCCCAGCCGTCGGCGTTCGTCACGACCGGGTCCGGGTCGTGGCCGGTCGCATCCCGGAACGTGACGGCGGGGCGGAACGCGTTCATCCACTTCGTCCCGGCGGACCCGTTCGTCAGCACGACGGCCATCGCTCCCGGGTGGGCGGCGTCGCCGGTCCGCACCCACCCGACCGTGTTCGGGTGGTCGAAGTAGTCGTGCTGGTCGCCGAACCCGAAGTCCCGCCGCGCCCGCAAGAACCGGTCGATCAGGAACCGGTGCGAGTACAGCACCACTTCCCGGCCCTTCTCCAGGTACGTCGGCTGGTCGTAGTAGTCGCCGAAGAACACGCACGGGTACCCCTCCCGCCGCAGCAGGATCAGGGCGTACGCCAGCGGCTTGAACCACGGCTCCACCCACGACTCCAGCCCCTGCCCCGGCTGCGTGTCGTGGTTGTCCACGAACGTGACGGCCTTGGCCGGCTGCCCCGCGACCAGCGTGCCGTCGAAGATCCGCCGCAGGTCGTACCCGCTTCCGCCAAGGCTCGCGTTGCGGAAGTTGAAGTGCAGCGGGACGTCGAACAGCGACAGGGCACCCTCGGTGGCGGCCAAGTAC
>JAQGHJ010000459.1 GCA_028288905.1 Phycisphaerales bacterium
GGTGCCGCCGCGGAGGGTGGTCGCCCACGCCCGCGGGTCGTACGCCGGCCGCCGCTGGTTCGACACCTCCGGCCCGAGCCGCGGGTCCGTCAGCCAGAAGAACGCCGCCCCGACCGCCCCGAGGACGATCAGCGTGCGGCCGGAGCGGCGGGTGGTGCGGATCAAGCTCATGTCATTTGTCCTGGGTCATTCGTCCTGGGTCCTTCGTCAACAAGGCGCACCTGAAACGCCCGGCTATCGACGAAGGACAAAGGACCAATGACAAATGACTCCTCCTAATCATCCTGCTTCGTGTCGCCCCGGGCGAAGATGCTGGCGACGTAGTTCAGCACGTCGGTCGCGCTCGTCTCGTTGTACCCGAAGTACTTGATCAGCCGCTGCTTGACCACGTCGATCTTCTGCTGCGTCTCGTCGTCCACGACGCTGCTGACGAGGTTCTTGAGCTTGATCGTGTCCCGCTGGTCCTCGAACAGCTTCAGCTCCAGGGCCTTGAGCAGCCGGGCGTTCGTGTTGTACTCGAACCGCTTTCCGTCCAAGGCGAGGGCTCCGATGTAGTTCATGATCTCCTGGCGGAAGTCGTCCTTGCGGCTGTCGGGGATGTCGATCTTCTCCTCGATGCTCCGCATGAGCCGGTCGTCCGGCTCCTCCTCGCGGCCGGTGAACTTGTTCCGCACCCGCTCGTGCTGGGTGTACGCCCGGACGTTCTCGATGTAGTTGGCCGCCAGTCGCTTGACCGCGTCTTCGTCCGAGCTGATCGCCCGCTGCACCTCGCCCTTGAGGATGTCCTCGTACTCCTCTCGCACCACCGCCAGCAGCTCGCGGTACTCCTTCTTCAGCTCCTCGTCGGTGATCAGGCTGTGGTGGCTCAGCCCGCCCTCCAGTTCGTTCATCACCATGAACGGGTTGATGCTCTTCTCCAGCACCGCCTGGTGGCTGACCAGCGCGTTGCTGATCTTGTCCTGGATGTACCGCGGGCTGACGCCGAGCATGCCCTCGCGCGGGGCTTCCTCCCGCAGTTCCTTGATGCTGTCCTCGGTGAACCCGGGGATGCTCTTGCCGTTGTACAGCTTGAGCTTCTGCATCTTCGTGATGCCCGCCTTCTTCGGCTCGGCCAGTCGGGTGAGCACGGCCCACATCGCCGCCACCTCGATCGTGTGCGGGGCGATGTGCATCCCCTTCACCCGCTCGGGGCCGAAGTCCTTCAGGTAAATCTTGATCTCGTCGTCCAGCCGGTTGTTGTACGGGACGTCGATCTTGATGGTGCGGTCGCGGAACGCCTCCATCATCTCGTTGCCCTGCAGCTTCTTGTACTCCGGCTCGTTCGTGTGCCCGAGGATCACCTCGTCGATGTACGTCTGGGCGAACTTCTTCGGCTTGATCAGGTGCTCCTGGCTCGCGCCCAGGAGGTCGTACAGGAACGCCACGTCGAGCTTCAGCACCTCGATGAACTCGACGATGCCGCGGTTGGCGACGTTCAGCTCGCCGTCGAAGTTGAACGCCCGCGGGTCGGAGTCGCTGCCGTACTCGGCGATCTTGCGGTAGTTGATGTCGCCGGTCAGCTCGGTGCTGTCCTGGTTCTTCTCGTCCTTCGGCTGAAACGTGCCGATGCCGCGGCGGTCCTTCTCGCTCAGGATCAGCCGCTTGACGGTCACGTGCTCCATGCACCGGCGCCAGTCGCCGTCGTACAGGTCCATCAGGTCGGCCATCACCTTGCGGCAGAACGGGCAGACGTCGCCGTACAGCCGGACCTTCTGCCCGAGTGACAGCTTCTCGTTGATCGACTCCAGCACGTCCTTGCGGGCCTCGGTCGGGATCAGCAGCAGCGGGTCCTCGTGCATCGGGCACGGGTGGATCGTCTCGCCCTCGTCGGACGTGCCGCCGAGTTGCCGCGGGAGCCGCCAATTGAACGTGTACAGCTTGCCCGCGTCCGTCTTGCTGTACGCCTCGATGCCCTTCTTGAGCAGCCGGGCAATCGTGCTCTTGGACGACCCGACGGGCCCGTGGAGCAGGAGGATGCGCTTCTCGGTGCCGTAGCCCTGGGCGGCGCTCTTGAAGAAGTCGACGAGCGTCTCGAGCGGCCGCTCGAGGCCGAAGATGCCGTCCGCCCCCTTGTCGACCGGGTCGGAGAAGAACCGGTACCGGGTCATCTCCTGCTTGAAGTGGGTGAACGACTCGCTGCCGTACGACATGATCATGTCGTACGTCCGCTGGAACGCGTTGCGGGAGACGGCCGGGTTCTCGACGACGAGGTCGAGGTATTCCCAGAACGTGCCCTCCCAGTGCTGCTCGCGGAAGTTGGCCGCGTCCAGCCGGCGGTCGATGATGCCGACGAGAGGGTTCGACGACTTGGTTGCGGGCATGAGGCTGCGCTCCGTGTGTACGTCTTTGTCGGGTGTAGCGCCGTGTAACAAGCTGTAGCGTCCCGGGTATCGCCTCGGGTCCGTGGACCCACCGGCCAGACCCGCCGGCGGGCCGCCGACGACCGTCGCGGCACGCTCGGTTCGTCGCGTCCGCGGACTCGCCGCGGCCCCGCGCCCGAGCGGCTCCGAACTCGGTCCTCACTTGTCAAAAAGGGACGGCCACTGCTCGCGGTCCACCGGCGTGCGGCGGCGGTCCGCCCGGGCCGGCCCCGCCCTCGTCTACTCTCCCCCCGCCTCGCCGATCATGCTATCCAGCCGCCCCGGCGAGGTCCATTAGAAACCGGCCGGTGGCCGTCCCAGCAAGAGTTAGGACGAGCCGACGTGGCCCTGTCCAACAGGCCGGCGACCCGCCGAACCGGGTTCGCCCGGCGGCGGCTCGCGGCGTGTCCTGAAGAGCACCCCGCTGCGGGCGGCCACCTTGGGTCGGATCGTTGGCCCGAACGGTCCGGACGCGCCCCTCGACCCTTTGCCGTCGGCCCGCCCCTCGCCAACCGCTCAGTTTTCAGTTCGGCTGAACGCCGACCGGCCGCGGCCGCCGACCTACCCGACGTATCGGCCGACTCCTATACTCGCCCGACCCCTTCAGGAGCCCGCCCCGCGATGCCGCCGACCGCTGCCCCCCCCGCCGCCGCCGCGACCGACACGACCCTCCTCCGGCTCGGCCATTCGCCCGACCCGGACGACGCATTTATGTTCTACGCCCTCGCCCAGGACCCGCCGTTGATCGAGACCGGGCGGTGGCGGTTCGAGCATGTGCTCCAGGACATCCAGACGCTCAGCCACCGCGCCCG
>JAQGHJ010000484.1 GCA_028288905.1 Phycisphaerales bacterium
ACCGCGCGGCCGACCTGCCGCCGCACGCGGTCGAGCGGCTGGCCGGAGCCGACGCCTTGGCCGGGCTCGGTCTGACCCGCCGGACCGCCCTGTGGCACGCGCTGGCGCTGGCCGAAGACGACGCCCCGCTGTTCGCCGGGCTGCTCGACAAGTCGGACGTCTTGACCCGTCCCGACACGGCCGCCTTCCTCCCGCCGATGCCGGTCGGGCAGGAAGTGATGGCGGACTACGCGACGGCCGGGCTGTCGCTCAAGCGGCACCCGGTGTCCCTGCTCCGGGCGGCGCTGGCCGCCCGCGGCGTGCTGCCGGCCGCCAAGCTGGCCGCCGTCAGTCAAGGGCGATGGGTCCGGGTGGCCGGGCTGGTGCTGGTCCGCCAGCGGCCCGGGACGGCCGGCGGGATCGTGTTCCAGACGTTGGAGGACGAGACCGGGGTGGCCAACCTGATCGTCTACCCCGACGTGTACGACCGGTTCCGTGCCGCCGCCCGCCACGCCACCCTGCTCCAGGCCGACGGCCGGGTCGAGAAGCAGGGGCAGGTCATCCACGTCCTGGCGTACCGGTTGCACGACCTGACCGAACTGCTGGCCGACGAGGCTGGCCCCGGCGGCGGCACCGGGCGGTTCGCGTCGCGGGACTTTCACTGACCGCCCGCTATCCGTCCGTCCGCCCGCCTCACTCGGCCGACGCCCGCCCCAGCTCGTCGGCGAACGCGGCGGCCGACTTGCCGGTCGGGGTCTCGGGGTACTTCTTGGCCACGGCCGCGATCTGGGTGCCGAACGCCGCCTTCTGCGCCAGCTGCGCCTTCGTCGCCGTCGCGTACACCCCGTCGTACAGCTTGCGGGCGGCCAGCTCGTCCGCCACCGGCTTGGCCTTGACCAGCGCCATGGCGGCCGCGTCCGCCTTCGTCCCCAGGTCCTCCCCGGGGAAGCAGGCGGCCACCCTGGCGTACAGGTCGTACGCCCGCACCGGGTCGGCCGCCGCGGCCGTCGCCGCCTCGGCCACCCACTCCTTCGCCTCGGCCCGGACGGCGTCCAGCAGCTTGGCGGCCGACTCCATGACCGCCTTGCTGCCGGCCTTCGTCGACGGCCGCAGCACCCGCAGTGCCGGCTCGTACTGGTGCCACTCGAGCTGGTCGATCACGGTCGCCAGCGACGCGTGATACCCGCCGTCCTTGTACCGCCACTTGGCCGTCGCCAGGGCGGCCTCGATGTCGGCCGGCTTCAGGTCGATGCCCGCGGTCGTCACCTTCCCGTCCGGCCCGACGATCCGGAACTGGTAGATGTTGTGCAGCGAGATCTGGAACCCGTACCGCGTCTGCATGACGCCGAACAGGTCGGAGAACCCGGTCATCTTCAGCCGGGTCGACCGGGCGTACTGGTTGACGTCCGACAGCGTGTCCCCCGGGGCGACGGCGATGAACTTCACGGGTCGACCCTTGAACTGGTCGACGACTTGGTTCCGCGCCGGGATCGACCCGCGGCAGGTCGGGCACTCCTTCTCGTAGAAGAACAGCACGACCACCTTGTCCTTGAAGTCGGCCAGCCGGTACCGGCCGCCGTCGGCGAACGCCCCCGGCGGGAAGTCTGGGGCGACGTCCCCCCGGTGCACATCCGCCGCGGCCGCGACGGACGACCCGCCCGCCGGCCACGCCGCCCCGGCGGCGCACGCCAAAGCCACCACGGCCCACGTCCGCACCGTTCGACCTGACGACCGCCGAAACGCTCGCGTCAACATGTCTGGACCCCTGTGGAAAGGCGTGCGGAAGGAGGAGGCCGCCCCGGCCCCCACGGCCTGCGTCGACGCCGCACCATACCGCCACCCGGGCGGCGGACGCAACCGCGGGCGGCAGATCAGGGCAGCCCGGTCGGGGCTCACCCGTCCCCAGCGGATGCGGACGGGCTCTCGCCGAGTCGTTCAGTCGCCGGCCGTCCCCACCTGCAGGTCGCGCTCGACGGCCGCGAGCGCCTCGAACGGGTTGGGCGAGCCCACCTCGCCGCCGGCCGCGACGTCGGCGAACCCCCGCCGGGCCGCCTCGATCGCGTCGACCTGCCGCCGCAGGGCGTCGCTCAGCCGCGCCGCCCGGGCCCGGCCGACGGCCGCCTCGGCGTCCGCCAGGTGCTGCCGGACGACGGCCTTGTCCGTTACCGGAGACAGGTCCGCCCGCACCCGCCGCACCGCGTCGAGGCACTCGACCACCGCCGCCCGCTCCCGCCGCGCCTCCCCCGCGGCCCGCTTGCGGACGACGAGCAGCCCCACCATCACCGCGGCGATCACCAGCGCGAGCACGAGGCCGACGACCGCCCGGGTGCCGCCGCGGTGCCGGGCCGGGGCCCGAGCGGCAGGGCGAGTGGGGGTCGGAGCCGCCGGCTGTCGGTTGGGATCGTTAATTCGTGCGGGCATGGCAGGAGGTTAGACTCTCAACGCGAACAGGGGGCCAGCATGGGTCGAGCACGCATGGTCAGCCGCCGCAGGCACGTCCTCCGGCTGACGATCTTATCCGCTGGCTTCCTCGTCATGCTTCTGGCGTCGCGGGGCACTCTGTTTACGCTCGGATCGTCCCTCGGGTGGCTGATCATCACCCTCGGGAACCCCGCGACGCTTCCTAAGGCCAATCGTGGCGAGGGCCTGCGTCGCCCGGTGCGGCCGCTGGAGGCCGCCCTCGTCGTCCTGCTCGCCGGCGGGACGATCCCGCTGCTTATCTGGCTCCGGCGGCGCGGGGCGGACGAGTGGCTCAAGCCGGCGGAGGCCGTCTTGCGGCACCCAGCGTACATCCTCTCGCTTTGGGCACTCTTCGTCGGTGCGGAGGTGTGGGTTTGGCGGCGGCTTTCCCGCACCGCCCCGAACTCGGATGCCGCCGCAACCCCGTAAGGCTTCGCCCTCTCCCAACGTGGCGTCCGTGTAGTGGCCTGGGGTGGCTCGTTTCTGGAAGTGCCCGTCGAATCGGGTCGCGACGGGTACAACTCCCCCCATGCCCACGACCCGCCTCGAAGCGTTCAGCGACGGCGTCATCGCCATCATCATCACGATCATGGTGCTGGAGATGAAGGTGCCGCACGGGACCGACGCGGCCGCCCTGCGGCCGCTGGTGCCGGTGTTCCTGAGCTACGTCCTGAGCTTCGTGTATGTCGGCATATAATGGAACAACCACCACCACTTGCTCCACGCCACCCGCCGGGTCAGCCCGGGGATCATGTGGGCGAACCTGCACCTGTTGTTCTGGCAGTCGCTCGTCCCGTTCGTCACCGGGTGGATGGGGGAGAACGGGTTCGCCCCCGTCCCGACGGCGCTGTACGGGGTCGTGCTGCTGATGGCGGCCGTCGCGTACTTCGTGCTGGAGCGGGCGATCATCGCCACTCAGGGCCGGGACTCGCTGCTGGCCGGGGCGGTCGGGCGGGACCGCAAGGGCCGGCTGTCGATCGTCTGCTACGCCACCGCGATCGGGCTGTCGTTCGTGAACCAGTGGCTGGCCGGCGGGCTGTACGCGCTGGTCGCGGTGATGTGGCTCGTGCCGGACGCGCGGATCGAGCGGCGGCTCAAGAGCGAGGAGGCGGCGGCCCAATGAGGTGGTGACCCCGCCGGGGCGGCGGGTCAGGCAAGGCGGCCGCGCGAAGGGGGGAGGAGCGAGGAGGCCGGCTCGCTGCTGTCGAACGAGCCACCAGAGTCGGGCCGCCAAACAGCTGTCCGCGACCGGCGACGCCCGCGGTCAAAACGAGCGACGGCCGGCTTCAGGCACACCGGCTGTCGCTCGCGTCGATGGTTTGTCGATCGTGCCGATTAGGGTTAGCGGCCGCCGCTGCCCGTGCCACCGCCGGTGCCACCCGTGCCGCCGCCCGTGCCGCCGGTCCCGCCACTCGCCCCACCACCAGTCCCGCCCGTACCACCCGTTCCCGTTCCCGTTCCCGTTCCACCGGTTCCCGTGCCGCTACCGCCAGATCCGGTAGACCCGGTGCCGCCAGAACCCGTGCCACCGGTGCCGGTGCCGCCCAAGCCGGAACCGGTACTGCCGGACGACCCGGTGCCCGTGCCGCCGGAACTCGTCCCGCCCGTGCCCGTGCCCGTGCCGGTCGAGCCGGAACCACCGCTCGTCCCGCCGATCCCGGTGCCCGTTCCTGTCGAGGTTCCGGTCCCGGTCGAGCTGCCGCCCGTGGCACCCCCCGTCCCGCTCATACCCGTCCTGCCCGTGCCCGTGCCGGTCGAGCCCGTGCCGGTGCCGCTGGTCCCGGACCCGCTGGTCCCAGTGCCGCCACCGGTACCTGACGACCCGCGGTCGCAGCCGGCGAACGCCAGCCCGCCGATCGCCAGAAGGCCGGCCGTGATCCATGCGTATTGCTTGCTCATGCGCGTGCTCCCGAGTGAGGGGGATTTGGTTCCACGTCCGACGAGCGGGTGCCGCAACACCGCAGCCGCGCCCGACGACCGGCTGTGGCAGCGCGCGTTCCATTCACCCGGAGTTGCCGCAATACCCGGGGTCGCTCAGGCGTCGGATTGGAGCCGCCCAAAGTAAATCGATAATGGGACGGTTGAGTCCGGCAAACGCCGAGCAGCGGGTTGTCGGGACGCACGTCCGCCGCGACAAACTGCCGACTTTCGACGAGGCATCTGGCCAATTGACGCTTGGCGGCTGGAGCGGATAGACCCGGGGAGCTTGATTGCTGAGCGGAGCAGACCGGCAGGCCTGTTCCGGCAGCGTCTTGTCCGACCGAAGCCGCATCACGCGGCGTCCCCATCCCGGCAGCCGGCCGGGGCGACGAGGAGTCCGCCCGGCCGGCTGCGGCGGGCGCGCCGCCACCTCCGAAACCGGACGGCCGCCGGCAGGCCGGCGGCGGCCAGCGGCACGGCGACGAGCCAGTGGGCGGCAGCGACGAACCGCACCGTGCAATCGTCGTACGCCCTGACGCCCGGGGCGACCCGGTCCCCGAGGTCGGCGACGTCCCCAGACGCGGGGAATGCGACGTGCCCGGCCGAGTATTCGCCGGGCCGGGCGACGGGCATCGTGAAGAAGGCCAAGTCCCCGCGGCTGGAGGTGAGCTGCCGGTGGCCGCCGCCGAAGTCCCACCCGTAGATGTCGACCACCCGGTAGCTCCGCGCCTACAGCGCGCACAGCAGGAGCGACACGGCCGACAGAGTGGCGAACAGGCGGGCCATCGGCCCGGCATCCTACCGCGGGGCGGGTGGCCCCGCGTTTGGCGACCCCGGCCCCGCCCGCCGGCAACTCACCCCCCGGCGGCCGCGGCCGTCCCACACCCCGGGCAGAACCGAGCCCCGTCGGGGAGGGGGGACCGACACCGGGCGCAGGCCCGCGGCCCGGGCGGCAGCGGCGAGTCGGCGTGTGGGTCGTGGTGGGGGTCGCCGGGCCGCCCATCCATGCCCCGCGCCCG
>JAQGHJ010000516.1 GCA_028288905.1 Phycisphaerales bacterium
CGGGCGCGGCCTCCACGGCGGTCGCCCAGCAGCAGCGGCCGGCGGGGACCGAGTGGTATCGTCAGGCCGGTGACCTAGCCGGCCAGCAGGTCGCTCAGGCCACGCCGCCGACCGCCCCGGGCCAGCCGGCCGCGGCGCCGACGGCGGCCCCTCCTCAAGAGACGCTCGCGCCGCCGGCGGCCACCCCCGCCGGCGGTCGGCCGTACCGGATGCCGCCGATCGGCAGCCCGTACACCGGGTACGGCTCCACGTCCGGGCTGTACCCGTCGACAGAGATGAACAACTACGTCGTCGCCGCCGCCCGGGCCGCAACCGCCCGCGCCCTCTTTCGCCAAGCCGAGAGCGAACTGGGCCTGAGCTACCGGACGGCCCAGCGGCAGTTCGACTCGTCGGCCGACTACAAGAAGGCCGTACGCGACGAGCGCGACGCCTACACGGCCCTGAACGCCGCCCGCACGAAGGCGTTCGGATCGCTCGACGGCGACGCCAAGTACCAGCGGCTGCTGGCCCTTCGGCAGGATCTGGCCGAGCGGTTGCAGGAGGGTCGGGCCAGCCGCACACTCGGCACCGACGAGGTGGTCGCGATGGCCACGCTCAAGATGAGCTACGCCACTGAGATGCGGGCCTTGGAAGTCACGGCCCTGGGCAACGAGCCGGCCGTCCGCGACGCCCAGGAGAAGCTGGTGACGGCCGGCACCCGGGTGTCGGAACTCCGGCAGCGGTTCGACGAGTCTCTCCGGACGAGCAACGAGGTGCTGGCCGCCCGCCGGAACCTCGAGGACGCCCGCGTCGCCCGCCTGACGGCCGACGCCTACCTCCGGGCCACCATGGTGAACGGTAGCTACGCCGTCGACTACGCCTACTACGTCTACCGCACGCCCGGCGGCAGTGGCTACAACGGCAACGGCAACACCGGCTACGGGTACGGCGGCTACTCGAACGCCGGGTGGAATGGCTACAACCGGTACTGACGGACGTGCGAGAGGGGGGCACCGAGTGGACGACCCTGAGCGGGATCGGTCACTCGGTCAGCCCGAGACGACCAGCGATGTTTGAGCAAGGGGTGGGGCTCACGCGAGGCCCGGCCGTAAGGCCGGGCCTCGCGGCGTTACCTGCGACCCGTCGCTAATGCGCTCCCCGTCGCCCCGTCCGGTGTCGTCCCGTCTATGAGCGGTTTCCCACGGCCTCCCCCTCTCCCGAAGGAGGGCGGGGAGCCCGGTCGTGCCAGTTGGGGCAGCCTTCGCACTTAACAAGCCTCGGCCGCTCGTGCCACCTCCGCCACGACGCGCAATCAGTTCCCTGCCGGGGCCATCCGTTCCTTCCCCGTCCACCGCAGCGCCTCCCTCAGCGTCCGCCCGATCTCGTCCGGCTTGCCCTCGGCGTACAGCCTCACGGCCAACGGGGCCCCGCGGGCGTGCAGCAGCATCGGGGCAGTCGAAATGATCTCAATCTTGCCCGCCCGCAAGGCGTCGATCACGTCGTTCAACTCGTGGTCCTGGGCGGCCACCTGCCCGAGGACGATCGTCTTGCCGCACGGGCAGAAGTAGAAGTGGAACACCGATTCAATCCCCGCCGCGGCTGGGACGGGCATGCCGTCGACGGCCAGCGACAGGTCGTTTCGCCGGACGGTGACGACGTACACGTCGGGCGACCTGTAGACGCCCGGCCGGCCCAGGGCGGCGGCGACGGTCGCGAAGGCGGTGCGGGTTCGGGCCGAGTCCGTTGGGTTGAGTTCTGGCGGTTCTCCCTCCGGGGCCAACGGGTCCGCCGGAGTCGTCCGCTGCCCGTCGCGCGGCATCCGTTCCGCCGACTTCGTGCTTGACGTTGGCCCGGTGCCCGACTTGACCGCGGCGCATCCGGCGGTCAGCCCCAGAGCGAGGGCGAAAGACAAAAGGATTTTCCCGGCCAAGACACGCCGGCCGTGGCGACGGCTTTCCCCGTGGCACGGGCTTGCAACCCGTGCGTTTGCCCCTCGGACGCGGCCGAACTCCGACGACGTGTTACGCTGCCGGGCGCACGGGTTGCAAACCCGTGCCACGGGGGACGGCCCTCGCGGTGCCGGCGCGTTCTCGCCCGTCACTTGCTCCCCTCCGGCAGCAGCCGGCCCGTCTCCCGCAGCTTGCGGAACGCCCGGCGGCGGACGAGGAAGTACGGCCGGGTGAAGAACCGGTGGGCCCGGATCAACGCGCTCTTGCGCTCGGCCCTTTCCCATTCCTCCTTCGTCATCTCGTCCGGCCGCAGCTTCTTCTTGTGCTTCAGCAGGTGGTACCGGTCCTCCCGCTGCATCCGGCGGAGCAGCCAGCGGCTCCACGGCCAGTCGTCGAGGTCGTGCAGGTCGAAGCTGATCTGGAAGTCGATCAGGTGCGGCCGGCCGTCGTCGCCCAGGAGGATGTTCTCCGGCTTGTTCGTGTCGACGTACGCCGTGTCCCGCGCGTGCAGCGCGGTGACCAGGGCGTCGAGCTGGTCGAAGAACCCGTCGGGGACCGGGCGGTCCTTGCTCAGCGGTTGGCCCTCGACGTACGCGTGGACGAACCCGGTCGGCCCGACCCGGCCGACGACGGCCGGGACGTTCGGGAGGTCGGCGAACCGGCGGTAGAACCTCAATTCCCGCTCGCACAGCCACCGCCCGAGCCAGTCGAGCCGCCACCCGAGGAACTTCGCCGCCCGCCCGACCTTGAGCACGACCGGCCGGCCGGCCGGGTCGGCGTAAAAGCCGGTGGCGGCGAAGAAGTCGTGCTTCACCGTTCGGGTCCGCCGGTACGCGACGCCGTCGATCGTGAACGCCTCGGGCAGGTCGTCGCGGCCCAGGGCCCGCATCGACCAGAGCGACCGGTCGGTACCGGCCGGGCGGTCGATAGGGTCGTCGTGCGGGGCCGCGGCAGGCGGGGCGGGGGAAAGAGCGTGATCCGTCACGCCGAGGATTAAACCACAGGACCGTACGGTCGCGAAGCCTGCCGGGTCCGGCCCCGTGGCATGGGCGTCTCGCCCATGCTCCGGTTGGGGACCGGAAGCGGACCGAGGGCTTTAGACCCACCTCCCCGTTGCCGGCCACAGCATGGGCGGGACGCCCATGCCACGTTGGGACGACGGGCCGATTCCATCGGCGTGACGATCGTCCGGCGTAGGTTGACCTCCCGCCACCGCCCGATAGCGTATCGCCGCGACAGCGTTTGCTCCGACCGGACCCGCCGCCCTTGACCACCGCACCCACCCCACCCGCGACCGACCCTGCCGCCCCCGCGCCTTCCGCCGCCGCAATGGCCGCCGCCGCGATGACCTCGCGGCAGCTGTTCTTCTGGATGTTCCGGTTCCTCAAGCCGGTGAAGTGGCAGGTCGGGCTGGCCTGCTTCTACCTGGCCGGGTTCTGCGCGTTCGAGGTGCTGGCCGTCCGCCAGAG
>JAQGHJ010000548.1 GCA_028288905.1 Phycisphaerales bacterium
TCAACGGCAAGCCGGTCGACGTCGCGTCGGCCGAGTGGGCGCTCGTCGGTACCGGCGAGCACGAACGGTCGGTCGTGTCGCCAGGGTCCGGCACGCCGGACGGCCGGCGGGCGGTCAAGGGGCAGTACGCCACGTACGCCGCGGCGATCACGAACGACGGCAAGCCGGCGTTGGAGCTGACGCGGACGTTCACGGTGTTCCCCAAGGCGGCGGCCGGCGAGGGGTACGAGGTCGGCGTCGACTACGGCGTCCGGAACGTGTCCGGCAGCGAGCTGACGGTGGCCCAGACGATCAACGGCCCGACGCTGCCGCCGCGGGAGGCGTCCCGCCCGCCGGACCGCCAAGTCGTGGCCGGGTTCTGGGCCCCGGACAAGACGATCGTGATCGACAGCCCGCACCCGGTCGAGTCGTTCGCCGCCGGCAAGGCGACGGTCGACCTGACGAAGGACAAGGAGAACCGCCCGGTCGCCTGGGCCGGGGCGTCGAGCGTGTACTTCGACGCGTACGTGATGTTCGAGCAGCCGGCCGAGGTGGCGAAGGTCGCCGCAGAGGGCAAGGAGTTCGACGTCCAGCCGAACGCCGAGCTGCGGCCGGTGCTGCTGACGGTCGAGACGACGGCGGCCAAGCTGGCGGCCGGCGAGACGAAGACGACGAGCATGTCGGCGTTCTTCGGCCCGCGGTGGCGGAAGGTGCTGAACGTCCCGCACTTCGCCGCCGCCCCGCGGGACTACGACCAGACGCTGATCGTCAAGAGCGGGCCGTGCGGGTTCTGCGCGTTCGACTGGCTGATCGCGTCGCTCGTGTGGCTGCTGAACTCGTTCCAGTACTTGGCCGGCGGGTTCGCCGGGGCCGGCGACTGGGGCATCGCCATCATCCTGCTCGTCGCCCTCGTCCGCACCTGCCTGCACCCGATCACGAAGCGGTCGCAGATGCAGATGATGAAGATGGGCAAGATGGGCCCGGAGCTGGCCAAGCTCAAGGACAAGTACGGCGACGACAAGGAGGCGTACACCAAGGCCCAGATGGAGGTGATGAAGAGCCAGGGCATCGGCCCGCTGCTCGGGTGCCTGCCGATGTTCCTGCAGATGCCGATCTGGATCGCGCTGTGGCAGGCCCTCCAGAGCACGTTCGAGCTGCGGCAGGCGCCGTTTTTGTGGGGCTTCACCTGGATCAAGGACCTGAGCAAGCCGGACTACCTCGTGCAGTTCGGGCGGGACATCCCGCTGTTCTTCGGGCTGCACCTGGACGGGGTGAACCTGCTGCCGATCCTGATGAGCGGCGTGTTCTACGTGCAGATGACGATCCAGCAGCGGCTGCAGCCGCCGCCGGCGACGCCCGAGGCCGCGTCGCAGCAGAAGATGATGAAGTACATGTCGACGTTCCTGTTCCCGCTGTTCCTGTACAACGGGCCGAGCGGGCTGAACCTGTACATCCTCACCAGCACGCTCGTCGGGATCATCGAGAGCAAGATCATCCGGGACCACATCAAGCAGCGGGAGGCGGCCGAGAAGCTGGCCGGGCCGGCCGTCATCGACGCGCCGGTCGTCCGCGCGGGCGGCAAGCGGGGCGGCCCGGCGGCGGCCGCGGCGAAGCCGACCGGGCTGCTCGGGTTCCTCCAGAAGATGCAGGACCGGGTCGAGGAGGTCCGCAAGGACAAGGACCAGCGGGGCAACGGCAAGGGGCGGTAACGGGCGCGGCGTCCTCCGTCCTTTGTCCTGCAATGATCTTTCGGACGTGACCGTTTAACGGCGCGACCGGAGGTCCGCTCGTCGTGCGGTCCAGATGGTTGCGGACGACACCATCGTCGCGGTCAGCTCCGCGAGCGGGTCGGCGGCGCGGATGATCGTCCGCACGAGCGGGTCCGACGCGGTGGACGTCGGCCGGGCGATCGCGCCCGAACTTCCCACGGACGGTGGGACGGCCGCCCGGGCGGTGCTCGCGTTTGCGGGCTTGGTCTGCCCGGCGTGGGTGTACGTCTTCCGCGGCCCGCGGAGCTATACGGGCGAGGATCTGGTCGAGTACCACCTGCCGGGCAACCCGGTGCTCGCCGGGCTGCTGCTGCGACACCTTCAACACCTCGGGCTGCGGCCGGCCGAGCCGGGGGAGTTCACGGCCCGGGCGTACTTCCGCGGCCGGCTCGACCTGACGGCGGCCGAGGGCGTGGCCGCGACAATCGCCGCCAACTCGGCCGACGAGCTGGCCGCCGCCCGGGGGCTGATGGCGGGGGAGCTGGCCCGCCGGTTGGCCGGGCCGGCGGACCGGCTGCTCGAAACGCTCGCCCTGCTCGAAGTCGGGATCGACTTCAGCGACGAGGACGTGACCGTCCTC
Organism: Phycisphaerales bacterium; assembly: GCA_028288905.1. Classification (GTDB taxonomy): domain Bacteria; phylum Planctomycetota; class Phycisphaerae; order Tepidisphaerales; family Tepidisphaeraceae; genus Humisphaera. Next base: position 2,329 of record JAQGHJ010000548.1, read on the forward strand.
TCACCGGCGGAGCTGTCGGCGCGGGTGACCGCCTGCCGCGACGACCTGCGGCGACTGCTCGCCGAGACCGACCGCTCCCGCCCGGCGGGTGGGGCGCCGGCGTTCGTCCTCGCCGGCCGCCCGAACGCCGGCAAGAGCACCCTGCTCAACGCCTTGGCCGGATACGCCCGGGCCGTCGCGTCCGCGACGGCCGGCACGACCCGTGACCCGTTGGCGGCCGACGTGCCGCTCGCCCGCGGCCTCGTCCGAGTGATCGACGTGGCCGGACTCGAAAGCGTCGCCCCCGGTCCCGGGGCACCCGGAGCCGCCACATCAGGAGAGGAAGCCGCTGCGGAGGTGGCGGGCCGGATGCGAGCCGGCGCGGAGCGGGCGATCGCCGAGGCAGACTTCGTCCTCTTGCTCACCCCGTTCGACGAGCCGCACGATCTCCCCGATCTCGGCCGGCCGTACGACTTGCTCCTTCAAACTCAAACCGACCGACGTCCCGCGCCAATTCCGATTCAGCGTCCGACCGGTACCGGCCCGGGTTCGGGCGTGTCATCGGGAGCGGTTTCGGGAGGGAGCGCGATGACGATCAGCGCCTTCACCGGTGACGGGATGGATCGCCTGCGGGAGGTGATGGACGAACTGGCGTTCGGCCGGCGCGGGTCGGGTCATCATCTCGCGCTCAACGCCCGCCACGTCGAGGCGCTGCGGGTCGCCGCCGAAGCCATGGACCGGGTTCTGGACCTGACGGCCATGGGTGGCGGGGCGGAGTTGGCCTCGGCCGAACTCCGCGCGGCGACGGACGCCGTCGGCGGCGTGTTGGGTCGGGTGTCGCCGGACGAACTGCTCGGCCGGATCTTCTCCCGGTTCTGCATCGGCAAGTGAGGGCGGCGGGGCGGGTCGGGTCGGGCGCGGCGGCGGGCGGCGCGTGAGGGGGTTAAGACGCGCGAGGATTGTCGCGCGACGGGGAACTCAATCCGCGGCAGGCCCGATCCTCCCGCCCGCGCGGTTCGGCCCCCGGCTATCCTTCAGATCAACCGCCGCCGGAAGCGGCGGCTGCGGACGAGCGGGGCGACGAGGAGCAACAAGAGGCCGCCGATCGACACGGCCGGCCGGACGGGAATGAGCACCGGGTCGGACGCGGCGACGGCCGGCTCGAACGCACGGGTCGGCTCGCCCGACGTCGCGAAGTGCAACGTCTCGGCG
>JAQGHJ010000571.1 GCA_028288905.1 Phycisphaerales bacterium
GCTGCACCCGTGGCTGAAGTTCGACTACTACCTCGACCTGCTGCGGGGCGTACGGGCCGAGTGCCCGCAGCTGCACGTTAAGGCGTTCACCGCGATCGAGATCATCCACTTCAGCCGCATCAGCCGGCAGAGCGTCCACGACGTGCTGGTCGCCCTGCGCGAGGCCGGCCTCGGCAGCCTCCCCGGCGGCGGTGCCGAGATCTTCGACGACCGGGTGCACGACGAGGTGTTCAAGGGGAAGGTCCGGGCGGACAAGTGGTTCGACGTCCACCGGACGGCCCACGCGCTCGGCATCTTCTCAAACGCGACGATGCTCTACGGCCACGTCGAGACGCCCGCCGAGCGGATCGGGCACTTGATCAAACTGCGGGAACTCCAGGCCGAATCGCTGAAGGCGATGGGGGTCGGCGGCCAGGGGTTGGAGGTCGGGCTGCGTGCCGACTGGAGCGATGACCCACAACCCACGACCCCCGACCCCCGACCCACTCCGCCGAGGGCGGCCTTCAACTGCATGATCCCCCTCAGCTTCGCCCCCGAGCAGAGCGAGTTGGGCCATCTCCCGGGCAACACCGGGCTGACGGACCTCAAGACGCTGGCGATCGCGCGGCTGATGCTCGACAACGTGCCGCACGTGAAGGCGTTCTGGATCATGCAGGGGATCGGCGTGTCGCAGCTCGCCCTGAACTGGGGCTGCGACGACCTCGACGGGACTGTGGTCTGGTACGACATCACGCACCGGGCCGGTGACGAGAAGCGACCGACGCACCAAGAGATGCACGAGTCGGACCTCCGCCGGCTGATCCGCGAGGCCGGCCGTACGCCGGTCGAGCGGGACACGCTCTACCGCCCGGTGCGACGCGATGCGGCGGGGCGCGTAATGACGACTCGGGCGACCGACCGGGAACTTGCCGGCGTTTGACCGCTCCCCGCCGCCCGTCGCCGGCGCGTGCCGGAGGCGGCGAGCGTTCGTTTCGCGTCGCGTTCTCCCCGGGCGCGATGAGCTGGCCGTTCGGCCATCTTGCGTGCCCCTCATCGATGCGATACACCGAACGGGACGGCGCTAAATGACCCTTTAGGCCTGTCCGCCTGACGCTTCGCCCGCCGTTGCCGGCGGCTGCCGACCTACCAACGACCCTTCCGCGACACGAGGAACCCCTTTGACCTACCGATCTCTGTGCCGATTCGCCCGCCCGGGCCGCTCGCTGGCGGTCGTCGCCGTCGCGACGGCCGCCCTGATCGTCGCCGGCTGCGACAGCAAGGGGACGGGCGGGGCCCCCCCGACGACCGGGCCAGCGGCTGCCGCCGGGAGCGGTACCGTCGGCGTGCTCGACGCCCGGCGCGTGATCGAGGTGCTGCAGTGGGACGCCGAGCAGAAGCGGGACGCCGAGCTGGCCGCCTCGGACGCCAACCGGGAACTCGGCGGGTTCCTGCAGCAGCTCGAGGCGGCGGTCGCGGAGAAGCGCAAGGCGCTGATCTCGGCCGCAAAACTCACGACTGCCCAAGCCGACAAGCTGTCCGCCGGTGACATCGAGGCCCTGCCGCTGACGCTCGAGCAGAAGACGGACTACCGCTCGACGATCCAATCGGCCAACCTGTACCAACAGCAGGCCCGCCAGGTGCACCAGAACGTCCTGACCGGGCGCCAGCAGGCGGTCGACCGCATGTACACCGAGGTGGTGAAGCCAGCCGCCCGCCGGGCCGCCCAGGCGGCCGGCGTGCACGTCGTACTGTTGAAGCAGGCGATCTTCTACAGTGACGCGGCCGCCGAGATCACCGACCGCGTGATCGACGACTTACAAAAAGCCCCGCCGCCCCGGACGTTCCCGCCGTTCCCGAAGCTGAACCTGCCGCAAGTCAAGCTGGACGAGCCGCCGCCGGCCACTCAGCCGGCGACCGCCCCGGCCGCCCCGCTCGCGACGGCTCCGCCGACGACCCGGCCCAACCGCTAAAGGATCAGCCCACACGGCCCAGACCGGCCCGTCGAGTCGCCCGACGGTGTCACACGCGATCGACCCGCGCGTACACTGTCGGGCGATGCGCCTGCTCGTCACGGCCGACCTGCACCACAACCACCGCGCCTCCCGCCCGCTGGCCGAAGACCTCATTGATCGCCTGAACGCCGATGCCGCCGCCGGCGACGCCGTGCTCGTCGTCGGCGACACCGCGGCCGGCGATGGCGACGACCTCGAGCGCTGCCTCGGCCGGTTCCGGGTCGACGGCCCCCGGCTCTTCGTCGCCGGCAACCACGAACTCTGGACGGCCGGGCCGGACAGCCACGCCCTGTTCGCCCGCGACCTGCCCCGGCGCGTACGGGCGGCCGGCTGGCACTGGCTGGAGGAGGACCCGATCGTGATTTCGCCCGGCGTCGCCGTCGCCGGGACGGTCGGCTGGTACGACTACGCCTTCGCCCTGCCCCAGCTCGGCATCCCCCGTCGGTTCTACGAGCACAAGGTGTCGCCGGCGGCGGCCGACCGGTTCGCCGAGTTTGCCCACTTGCTCGACCGGACCGACGACATCTCCCCGGCCGGGCGGGAGGTGGCCGCCCGGTGGAACGACGGGCGGCACGTCCGGCTGCACCGGTCGGATGAACTGTTTTTGGCCGAGCGGCTTGCCGCCCTCGACCGTGACCTGATGGCGCTGGGCGAACGGGCCGACGTCCGGTCCGTGATCGTCGGGGTCCACCACGTGCCGTTCACCGAGCTGATGCCCCCGAAGCCGCCGCCAACGGCCGTCACGTCGCGGGCGTTCGCCGGGGCGTTCCTCGGCAGCCCGGCGATCGGCGAGTTGCTGTTGCGGCACCCGAAGGTCGACCGCGTCTTCTGCGGCCACAGCCACTTGGCGGCCGACGCGACGGTCGGGAACGTCCGGGCGGTCAACATCGGCAGCGGGTACCGCTGGAAGACATACCACGCGGTGGACGTGGGCTGAGGAACGGTCGGCGGCCGACGAAGGGCCCGCACGATCCGCGCCGCAGGCACCGCGGCAGCCCCACTCGAGAGGGCGGGGTTCCGGTCCGGTTATGCTTGGGGCCGAACCCCACGCCTCCGGGTGGGGTTGCCCCGGCACCCATCAAGGATACCGATCCCCATGACCCCAAAGCCGAACGCGGTCTTCGTCACCCTACTGTTAATCCTGGCCGCCGCGTTGATAACCGCCGGCTGCCGTCAGCCCCCGCCGCCGGCCAAGCCGTTGGACTACGCCCGCGAGCTGCCGCCGGGCGACCTCGCCCTGAGGAAGATCCCGCCCGAGCAGTACCCGGACTTCTCGGTGATGCAGACGGACCGGTCGGCGCTCGTCCGCTCGGCCGACAACAGCCTGTCGTACCTGTCGCACCCGAGCAGCCAACGGTACTTCCCGTACCTGGACATCACGCACGCCCGGGCCGTGGCGACGGTGCGGGCGGTGCGGGATCTCGCGGCCGACCCGAAGGCGGATTGGAACGCCGAGGTCCGGCGGCGGTTCGATGTGTACCAGAGCGTCGGTGCACCGGCCGCCGACGGGCCTGCCGGGTTCAGCAACGAGGTGCTGTTCACCGGGTACTTCACCCCGATCTACGACGCGAGCCTGAGCCGCGGCGGGCCGTACCAGTGGCCGCTGTACAAGCGGCCGGCCGACCTCGTGAGCGACGAGGCGGGCGACGCGGCGTACCGCCGAGCCGATGCCGGGTCAGGCGTGCCGGGCGGCGCGACGGCGGGCGCGCCGTCTCCCGGCGCACCGGCACCGGGCGGGCTATCTCTTGCCCCGGTCGCGGCCGAGCGGTACTGGACGCGGGCCGAGATCGAGGGCGGCGGCAAGCTCCGCGGGCAGGAGCTCGTCTGGCTGACGAGCCGGTGGGAGGCGTACGTCGTTACCGTGCAGGGGTCGGCCCGGCTGCGGCTGCCCGACGGGCGGACGTACGAGGTCGGTTTCGCCGGCACGAACGGCCGGCCGTACGTCAGCCCGGGCCGGCAGATGCTCGCCGACGGGGTGATCGACAAGGCGAACCTGTCGCTCCACGGGCTCGGCAAGCACTTCGCCGAGCACCCGGACCAGATGGACCGGTACCTGTGGCTGAACCCGCGGACGACGTTCTTCGCCGAGCGGGCCGGCGGCCCGTTCGGCAAGCTCAACGTCCCCGTCACCGCGTTCGCCACGCTCGCCACGGACAAGGAGGTGTACCCGCGGGCGATGCCGGCGTTCCTGGTCACGTCCGTCCCGGCAGTGGCCGGCGGCGGCGGTTCGGGTGCCGCCCCGTTCGCCGGGTTCATGCTCGACCAGGACGCCGGCGGCGCGATCCGATCAGCCGGCCGGGCGGATATCTACATGGGCATCGGTCCGGCCGCCGAACGGGTGGCAGGCGAGCAACTGTACCCGGGGCGGCTGTATTACTTGGCGGTGAAGGGGGACGGGAAAGGCTGAGACGACAACGGCCGGCGAAGGAGGCTGCAGTCTGCTCCCGCAGCCCGCTTCAACCCGTCTTCGTATAGCGGGCCGGCTGTGGCGGCCGCGGGCGTGGGGCTAAGGCGGGAGCCGGTCACCACTGCCGGTCCGAGCGGCCGGTACAGCCTGCTCTACAACTTCAGGTTATGGCCTCCGCCGGCCCGTGCGGACGAGGCGGCGGACGGCGAGCAGGCCGAGCATGCCGCCGCCGGTCAGGCCGGCCGACGGGAGGGGGATGGCAGTGGGCGGGCCGCCCGCCCCGCCGCCCGGGGAGCCGACGCCGCCGGTGTCCGTAAGTTGGAAGTTGAACGTGAAGTAAGCGCGCCCCTCCGGGTCGCCTTCAGGAGCGTCGGCCGCGTCCGCCGACACGCGGAACACGTAGTCCCCCGGGGCGAGGAACCCGGTCTCGTCGATCGTCCGGCCGAGGGCGTCCGACCCATTGCCGGCGCCGACGACGGCCACGTCCACCGGCCGGGCGACTGGTGAGTCCGGCTCCCCTGCCGGCGCCAGGAGTACGCTGACGGTTCCGCCGCCGGTCGCGCCGACGGCCGCACCGACCTTGTAGCCGACCGGGCCGCCCTCGACCCGGAAGTTCAACTCCATCCGGCTCGACGCGACGGCCGGCAGCCCCGCCTGCTCGTCGATCACGTCCGCCCGGACCTCGCCCTCGCCGAACGCCCCCTCGAGACCCGCCCCGCTCGCGCCGAGGAGCCCGGGCGCGGAGTACTGGTGGGCCAGGCTGATCACGCCGTCCGAAGGGGTGCCGCCCGTCCCGACGTCGGCGGCGAACCGAGAGAACGTGCCGGCCGTCGCCTCGCGGCCGCCCGGGTCGCCCGGGATGCCGTCGGCGGAGATGCGCGTTGCGCGGGAGGTGAGCGTCGCGCCGGCCCGGACGGGGCCGACCGTGACGAGGCCGGCACCGGCCGCGGGGCCGTTGACCGCAGCAATGACCGGAACGGGACACTCAATGAGGTTGCG
>JAQGHJ010000580.1 GCA_028288905.1 Phycisphaerales bacterium
GCCCGGCCGGCCCTGAACATCGACATCCCGGCCACGCTGCTGGACCTGGCCGGGGTGCCGGCCCCCGCGATCTACCAAGGCCGGAGCCTGCGCCCGCTGCTGGACGGCCGGCCGCCGGCCGACTGGCGGACCGACTTCTTCTACGAGCACTTGTTGGAGGCGACCGGCCCCGGCCACCCCGGGCTGGCCGTCTCGATCCCCAAGAGCGAGGGCGTCCGGACCGAGCGGTTCACCTACGTCCGGTGGTTCGAGCAGACGCCGGTTGTCGAGGAGCTGTACGACCACGAGGCGGACTTCGCCCAAACCAAGAACCTGATCGCCGACCCGGCGTTCGCGGCCGAGGCGGAGCGGTTGAGGAAGCGGACGACGGAATTGCGTGACCAGTACGGCGGGCCGTACGTGCCGAACGTCGCCCCGAAGCCGGCCGCGGCGACGCAGCCGGCGGCGGGGAAGAAGGCGAAGGGATCGAAGGCGGGGGCGTCCGCGACCCAGCCCGTCGCCCCGCCGGCGGATGACCGCTGACCACTTAATGTCGATCCGATCCGCGGATCGCCTCCGGCCCCCTCTCCCGGTATTCCGGGGGAGGGCTGGGGAGGGGGCTCGCGCGGCCAGGCTTCGCCTGTCGCGGCCCTCCCGACGTCCGAAGACTCTCTCCCCAACCCTCCTCCGGGAGTACCCGGGAGAGGGGGCCGGAGGCGGAGGCAAGCGATGCCCGCCGACCCGTTTGCAACCCGTGCCCGCCGCGTTTACCAATACCCTTAAGACCGCCGCCGGCCGGGCCCCACCCAGGGCTGGCCGGCCCCGCCCCGTCGCCACTTCCTCAACCGGGAACCGCATGAAGCTCACCATCCGACCCGTCGCGGCCGCGGCCGCCCTCGCCTTGTGTGCGGCGGCCGCGATCCCGCTCGTCGCCCAGCAGGCCCCGGCACCCGCCACCGCACCGGCCGCCAAGAAGAAGGCCGCCCCGCGGCCCCCGGCCCCGAAGACGAACAACGCCGCCCAAGCCACCCCGGCCGACAAGCTGCACGTCGCCCCTGGGTTCCGGGTCGAGCTGTTGCACACGGTCCCGGCCGAGGCCGAGGGGTCGTGGGTCGCGATGTGCGTCGACCCGAAGGGCCGGCTCATCGTCTGCGACCAGTACGGGGCCCTGTTCCGCGTCACCCCGCCGGGCCCGACGACCCCGGGTCAGGCCCCGGAGCCCGGCGCGACGACGGTCGAGAAGATCCCGGCCCAGGTCGGGGCGGCCAACGGGCTGCTGTGGGCGTTCGACTCGCTGTACGTCGTCGTCAACAACTACGAGAAGTCCGACAAGAACGGCGTGTACCGCGTCCGGGCGACCAAGGGCGACGACGTGCTCGACTCGGTCGAGCTGCTCCGCGGCATCCCCGGGCAGGGGGCGGACCACGGCCCGCACGCGGCCGTCCTGAGCCCGGACGGGCAGTCGATCTTCGTCGTCGTCGGGAACAAGTCGAACCCCGTCCCGACCGAGGCGAGCCGGGTGCCGCCGCGGTTCGGCGAGGACCACCTGCTGCCCCGGATGCCCGACGGCCGGGGGTTCATGCGGGACAAGCTCGCCCCGGGCGGGAACATCTACCGCATGACCCCGGACGGTAAGACGTGGGAGCTGTACGCGACCGGGTTCCGCAACGAGTACGACGCCGCGTTCAACAAGGACGGCGAGCTGTTCACCTACGACGCGGACATGGAGTACGACTTCAACACGAGCTGGTACCGCCCGACCCGGATCAACCACGTGATCAGCGGGGCCGAGTACGGGTGGCGGAACGGGGCCGGCAAGTGGCCGGCGTGGTACGAGGACAGCTTCGGGTCGGTCCACGACGTCGGGCCCGGGTCGCCGACCGGCGTGACGTTCGGGTACGGGGCGAAGTTCCCGCCCAAGTACCAGGAGGCGCTGTTCGCCTGCGACTGGAGCTGGGGCAAGCTGTACGCCGTGACGTTGGAGCCGAGCGGGTCGACGTACACAGCCACGCGGGAGGAGTTCGTAAGCGGGTCGCCGCTGCCGCTGACGGACATCGTGGTCCGCCCGCAGGACGGGGCGATGTACTTCACGATCGGCGGCCGAAAGGCCCAGTCCGGGCTGTACCGGATCACGTACACCGGTGCCGAGCCGACGGCCGCCGCCGCCCACGCCGCCGGCGGCCCGCGGGACGTCCAACTGCGGGCCGAGCGGCACGCGCTGGAGGCGTTCCACGGCAAGCAGGACCCGAAGGCGATCGAGGCGGCGTGGCCGGTGCTCGGCAGCGACGACCGCGGGATCCGCACGGCCGCCCGTGTCGCGCTCGAGCACCAGCCGGTCGCCGGCTGGCAGGACAAGGCGCTGACAGAGGCGGACGCCGGGAAGCAGCTGCCGGCGTTGCTCGCGCTCGTCCGCGCGACGTCCATGGACCCGCAGCAGCGCAAGCCGTCGGACCCGCCGGAGGACAAGGCGCTGCAGGCGAAGATCCTGGCCGCCCTAGCCCGGCACGATTACTCGGCCCTGCCCGAGTGGCAAAAGCTAGCGCTACTGAGGACGTATCAGGTCTGCTTCGTGCGGATGGGCAAGCCGACGGTCGAACAGGTCGCCGCGGCGACGGCCCAGCTCTCCCGGCACTTCCCGGCCCCGACGATCCCGCAGAGCTACGACCTGTGCATGGTGCTGAGCTACCTCCAGGACCCGACGCTCGCCGCGAAGGCGGTGCCGCTTCTGGCGTCGGCCGCCACGCAGGAGGAACAGATCGAGTACGCCCGGTCGCTGCGGATGCTCAAGGCGGGTTGGACCCCGGAGCTGCGGACGAAGCAGTTCGAGTGGCTCCTGCGGGCGACGAACTACCGGGGCGGGGCGAGCTTCTCGGCGTTCATCGGGATGATCCGGACCGACGCCGAGGCGAGCCTGACGGATGCCGAGCGGCAGCAGCTCAAGCCGGTGCTCGACCAGAAGCCCGTGAAGCAGTCGCCGCTGGAGGCCCTGTCCGCCGGGCTGCAGGGCCGGCAGAAGGTGAAGGATTGGACGGTCGACGACCTGGCGAGCAAGGCCGAGCAGTCGATGAAGGGCCGGAGCTACGAGCGGGGCCGGCAGATGATCGGGGCCACCGGGTGCTTCGCCTGCCACCGGTTCGGGAACGAGGGCGGGATGGTCGGCCCGGACCTGACGGCCGTCGGCGGCCGGTTCGGGGTCCGCGACCTGCTCGTGTCGATCATCGAGCCGAGCAAGGAGGTGAGCGACCAGTACGCGCCGGCCGTGGTCAAGACGCTCGACGGCGACCAGATCGTCGGCCGGATCGTGAACCTGAACGGCGACAAGGTCATGGTCAACACCGACCTGTTCGACCCGATCCAGCAGACGTCGGTCGACCGGAACCAGGTGAAGTCGATCGAGACGTCGAAGATCTCGCTCATGCCCGAGGGGCTGCTGAACTACCTGAAGGAGGACGAGGTGTTCGACCTGCTCGCGTTCCTCGTCAGCCGCGGGGACCCGGGGCACGAGGTGTATAAGAAGTGAGTGCTGAGTGCTGAGTGCTGAGTGCTGACGAAGCGTGCGCGTTGGGGTCGGGCGGACGTCAAGGCGCGTCGTTCGCGCGAGCAAGGCCCCAACACGCCGGGGCAGAACGGGCGCAGCCCGCGCCGCCCCGGATCCCGTTCCCGTCCATCTCGAGGAGACCCGCCCGATGTCTCACCCGTCGTCCCCAACTCCGTCCTTCGCGGGCACAACGACACGCCGGCACCTGATCGCCGGCGGGGCGGCGGCCGTCGCGGTCGCCAGCCTGGGCGGCGTCACCCCCGCCCAACCCGCCTCCGCGCCGACGCCTGCACCAGCCCCTCGCCAGGCCGGCGAACCGTTCGGGTACTGCCTGAACACCAGCACCGTCCGCGGCGGGAACCTCGGCATCGAGGCGGCCGCCGAGATCGCCGCGCGGGCCGGGTTCGACGCGATCGAGCCGTGGCTCAGCGAGATCGAGGCGTACGAGAAGAAGGGCGGGACGCTGGCCGACCTACGGAAGAAGTTGGCGGACCTGGGGCTGGCCGTCCCGAGCGCGATCGGGTTCGCCCGGTGGATCGTGAACGACGACGCCGAGCGTGCCAAGGGTCTGGAGCAGATGCGGCGGGACATGGGCAAGGTCGCCGCGATCGGCGGGACGCACGTCGCTGCCCCGGCCGTCGGGGCGACGACCGACAGGGACCCGTCCGTCGACCCGAACGCGGTCGCGGACCGGTACCGAAAGGTGTGCGAGCTGGGGGACGCGGCCGGCGTGTCGCCAGCCGTCGAGGTGTGGGGATTTTCCAAGACGCTCACCACGCTAGCCGACGCGGCACGGGTGGCCGTTGCGGCGGGGCACCCGCGGGCGGGCGTCCTGGCCGACGTGTACCACCTGCACAAGGGCGGGTCGGACCCGGCCGGGCTGCGGCAGCTGAACGGGGCGACGATGAGCTGCCTGCACTTCAACGACTACCCGGCCGACCCGCCGCGGGCGACGATCACCGACGCCCACCGCGTGTACCCCGGCGACGGCGTCGCCCCCCTCGACGCGATCCTGCGGACGCTGCGGGACGGCGGGTTCCGCGGGTACCTGTCGCTCGAACTGTTCAACCGCGACTATTGGAAGCAGGCCCCGCCGAAGGTCGCCGAGGCCGGCATCGCCAAGATGCGGGCGGCCGTTCGGGCGGCGATGACGGGGTGAATGGTGAGCACGAGAGCGGAAGGAGGTGCGGCGTGAACGATGAACACGTCTGGCCCTTCGGCTTAGGCGACCCGGCACCGGCTCCCCCGTGGTCGCCGGAACCCGGGGCGACCGAAGACGCGGTCGACGCGCTCCGCCGGGCCGCGCCGATCGAATTGCCTTCCGCGTATCTAAACCATCTGCGGCAATCGAACGGTGGCGAAGGGGTTCTGGCCGTCGAGCCGGGCTACGCCGTGCTTTGGCCCGCGGAAGAAGTGATCGGGAGCAACCGGGATATCGAGGTCGAGAGGTGGGCTCCGGGGCTTTTCGCCTTCGGGGGCAACGGCGGGGGCGAGCTTCTGGCGTTCGACACGCGGCGTGGCGAGCCCTACGCCGTCGTGATGGTCCCGCTCATCGGATTGGCGCTGGAGGACGCCACGGTGATCGCGGAAGACTTCGAGCAACTGACCCAGAGCTTCGGCATCGAGATGGACGTCGGATAGGCCTGGCGCGTCCCATCGGCCGTCCACACGCTGTCGACTCCCTCCCTCGCTTCCGCGTTGCAACGTCACGCGTCCCCGCCGATAAGTATGGGCATCCTTGGTCCCGGGACCGGCCCGCCGCTCGTTGCCCCCGCCTTTTTCGGAGAACAGCATGACCGTTCGGACCCGACTCGCCCTGGGCG
>JAQGHJ010000609.1 GCA_028288905.1 Phycisphaerales bacterium
GTCGGCCGGGGCGGCGGCGGCGGCGACGGTGTCCGCGACGACCTCGTCCGCCGCCCCGGCGGCGTCGCCAATCCACCCGTTGATCCGCGACCTGCGGCTCGCGGTCGAGGTGAACCCCGCGGCCGCGGCCGGGTACCGGGTCGTCGGGTACGACAACGGCCCGCGGAGCTGGGGCGAGTGGGCCGGCCGGGACGACCACGAGGTGATGGCGGCCGGCACGACGTTCACCGCCCTGCTGGAGGTCGTGCCGGCCGGGCAACCGCTGCCGGAGGCGACGGGCACGGCCGGACCCGCCGGTGCCGCGCTGCGGTACGGCCGCCCGCACGCGATCGTCGTCACGTCGACCGAGCTGCTGACGGTGGCGGTCGAGTACCGCGAGGGCCCGGCCGCCACCCCGGTCCGGGTCGAGCTGCCGGTGTCGGTCGAGGCGGCGGCGATCGAGCTGGCGTCGCCCGACTTCCGCGCCGCCGCTGGTGCCGCCGCCCTCGGGCTGAGCCTGCGGCAGCCAACCCCGGCCGACGAGCCGACGCTGGACGCCGCGATCAAGCTGCTGGCCGACGTGACCGCGACGACGCCCGCCGCCGACCGCCTCGGCCTGCTCGACATGGCCCGGCGGGTGAAGGCGATCGGGCGGTGAGACGCGGCGGGGAGCCGGCGGAACCGAGTCGGAGGCCCGCCCGTCCGTGACACGGGCTTTCAGCCCGCACGTGTCCCGCCAGTAAATCAGATCAATCGGACGGCCAGGGTCATCGACTTCAAGCCTTGCGCACACGCTGGAAGCCCCTGTTACGGACGGGCGGGCCGGACGTTCGGCGTGTCGGAAGTGAAGTCCCATCGCCCCGCCGCCTCAGCTGCGGGCCGCCGCCCGGTTGTACCTCGGGCATTGCGATGGCATCCTGCCATGGTGCGATTCCTCCCCCTGCTCGCGTCGCTGATCCTCCTGCCGACTCTGGTCCGGGCGGCCGATCCGCCGCCGGCCGCTCCTGCCACCCGGCCCTCCCTGCCCGGCACGTGGGGCGTGAACATCCACTTCACCGCCCCGCTGCCCGGTGAGGCGAAGATGCTGGCCGATGCGGGGGTGGCCGTCGTGCGAACCGACTTCGCCTGGGGCCGGACCGAGCGGCGGCCCGGCGCGTACGACTTCGGCCCGTACGATGGATTGGTGCGGGCGCTGGAGTCGCACGGCATCCGCCCGCTGTTCATCCTCGACTACGGCAACCGGCTGTACGACGACGGGTTGGCCCCGCACACCGACGCCGGGCGGGCCGCGTTCGCGGCGTGGGCGGCGGCGGCCGCGACGCACTTCAAGGGCCGCGGCGTGATCTGGGAGCTCTGGAACGAGCCGAACCTCAAGCAGTTCTGGAAGCCGGTCCCGAGCGCGGCCGACTACGCCACCCTCGCCGTCGCCACCGCCAAGGCGGTTCGAGTGGCGGACCCGGACGCGACGATAGTCGGCCCGGCCGCCAGCACGGTCGACCTGCCGTACCTCGAGACCTGCTTCAAGGGCGGGCTGCTCGACCACCTGTCGGCCGTCACGGTCCACCCGTACCGGGGGACCGAGCCCGAGTCGGCCGCGAAGGATTTCCGAGCCCTCCGCGACCTGATCGCCCGCTACGCGCCGAAGGGGAAGGCGGTGCCGATCTTCAGCGGCGAGTGGGGCTATTCGTCCGTCGTCGGCGGGGTCGACGAGGCGACGCAGGCGAGGTACCTGCCGCGGCAGTGGCTGTCGAACCTGGCGAACGACGTGTCGCTGAGCGTCTGGTACGACTGGCGCGACGACGGCACGGACCCGAAGGAACACGAACACCACTTCGGCACCGTCCGACAAGCCCCCCGCCCTGGCGGCGGCAGGGACGGCGCGGCGCCATTCGAGCCCAAGCCGGCGTACTTGGCGATGCGGACGCTGACGGCACAGCTCGCCGGGTACGCATTCAGCAAGCGCATAGCGGTGGGTGATCCCGAGAAGGACTACGTGCTGCTGTTCGCCAAAAGCCGCCCCGCGGGCGAGACCGGCACCGGGCCGGCCGACGTCGCGTTGGCCGTATGGACGACCCGGCCGGGGGAGGTCGAGCTGGAGGTGCCCGCGTCCCCCGGAACGTTCCGCGTGACGGGGCATTTGGGCGAGTCGGAGCCCGACCTCGTCGGCCGGTCGTCCGGGGTACGCGTGAAGGCCACGCAGGCTGTCCGCTACCTCAAGCCGGGCGAGCCGAACGCCCTGCTGCACGTCGCGGCGGCGTGGGAACGGCTGCCGCTGGACCTGCGGGCGCGCGCCGAGGGCGGCGGCACGACGATCCGCTCCCGCGTCGCCAACCCACTGGACACAACGGCGAGGTTAGCTGTTGCGCCGCGCGGGGCCGGGGTCCCGTCACCCGAGGCGTTCGCTCCGCGGTCCGAGCGGGAAGTGACCGTGCCCCACGTCCCGTTGAGCCGCGACCCGGAGCCGCAGGTCGTCACGGTCGACCTGCACGTGGAGGGCGTCGGCGTCGTCTCCCAGTGGGCGGCGGCCCGGGCGACCAATCCGGTGCGGCTGACGCGGGTCGGGGCGGTGGGCGATGACGAGATCGTGACGGTGGAGAACCTTTCCGCCGACCCCTTGGAGGGACGCCTGAGCCTGCGCGTCGAGGGACGCGCCGGCGGCGAGCCGCCGGCGGTACCGGTGACGGTGGCCGCCGGCGGGCGGGTCACGGCGCGGCTCGCGGCCACGGGGGCGGACGGGCGCCGCTACCCGTCGTTCGGCCTCGGCTTGTCGGACGGGGCACGGTCGGTCGTCAGCGTGCCGACGGCCGCCTACACGCCGTTGGCCGACGCGGCCAGCCCCGCCGGAACGTACCGGCTCTCGGTCGACGGGGACAAGAAGGTGAAGAGCGAGCAGACGCTGAGCATCGCTGAGCCGCCCGCGGGCCCACTGGCCGAGGGGGTGAAGGGCATGGCGCTGACTTACCGGTTCGACGCGGGGCACAAGTTCGTTCAGGTGATGCCGGCGACGGCCGCGGCGAAGGCCCTGCAGGGCAGGCCGCGGGAACTGCGGGTGTGGGTGTACGGCGACAACACCGGCAACGTCGCTCGCATGCGGTACGCCGGGGCGGACGGCCAGACGTTCCAGCCGGACGGCGTCCGGCTCGACTGGTCGGGCTGGCGGCTCGTCACCTTTCGCCTCGACGGGACCGGCGCCGCCCACTGGGGCGGGAAGAATGACGGCGTCCCCGCCCACCCGCTCCGGCTCGACACGTTGCTCCTGGTCGACAACGCGACGAAGGAGGCGACCGGCGGCACCCTGTACTTTGCCGCGCCGACCGCGGTGGAGTGACGCGGGCGCGGGGCGCCCCGCCACGCCTCCGGGCCCCGATCGGTCCCTACCGCCTCTTGCCGGCTGCCGGCGACGCGATCGCCGTGACACCGAATGCGAGGTCGCTCGCGTCGGCGTCGCCCGCCGCGACAGCGATGGACCACGCCCCGCCTGCCGGGGCGGTGGCGACGGCCGTCGGGCGGAGGACGAGCCGGACCGTGTATGACCCGGCGGACAAGGCGGCGAACCGCCACCGGCCGGCGGCGTCGACCTTTGCCACAGGTTCCGTCTTCCCACGGATGCCGTCGGCGTCGAGGTCGAGGAACACCTTCGCCTTGCGGTACGCCGGCTCCGCCGTATCGCGGACACCGTTGCCGTCGAGGTCGGCGAACACGGTCCCACCGATCGCGACCCGGTCGGTCACGTCGATCGGTTTGACCTTGGCCACCGCGGTCGTCCCACCGCCGGATTCTCCAGCGGCGGCGGTGGCCGTGACGTTGACCGACCTAGTGTCGGAGGTGTCCGAGTCGCCGGACGTGGTCGTCCGCCACCCGTCGGCGGCGGCGAGCCGGACGGTGTAGTCTCCGGCCGCCAGCCCGGTGAACGCGTACCCGCCGGCCGCGTCGGTGGTGGCGGTCGGCTCGTCGGCGCCGGCCGACCCGTCGCCGTCGACGTCGAGGAACACGAGCCGGCCGGCCGCCCCGCCCTCTCGCTTCTCCCGCTTGCCGTTGCCGTTGGCGTCCGCCCAGACCGCCCCGCGGATCACGCCGGCGGGCGGCGGGGGCGGCGACACCGGCCCGGCCGGCTCGCCCGACTCGTCGGTCGGCACGGGTTCAGTCGGCGTCGGGTCGGCCGGCACCACCGGCGGCGCGGGCGGTACGACGGGCGGAGCGGCCGGGGGTACGACGACGGGCGGGACCGTCACCGGCGGCACGACGATCGGCGGGACGACGACCGGGGGAACGACGACCGGCGGCACGGCCGACGGCCGTACGTCCAGCTTCACGTTCGTCGCCCCGACCGCGACCGCGTTGAACGTCACCGCGTTTGGCAAGCCGCCGCCGCTGGCGGTGACGGTGTACGTGCCGGCCGGCACGGCCAGGGCGTAACCGCCGGTCGACCACGTGGTCGCGGTTTTCGTCAGCCCGTCGCCCGCCCGGACGGCCGTCAGCGTCACGCCGCCGAGGCCCTCGCCCGGGGTGTAGAAGTTATCCGCCGTCACCGCGTCGGTGAAGGCGACGCCGGTCAGGAACGACGTGCCGTTCACGTACCCGAAGTCCTCGGTGGACATCAGGGCGGAGTAGGTCTGGAAGTCGCCGGTGGCGATGCCGACGCCGACCTCCTTATACGCGCCGTTCAGCAGGTTCGTGCGGTGCCCGCGGCCCTCGATGCCCGCGTCGACGAACAGGTCCTTGTGCTCGGCGGCGGTCGTGGCGAGGCCCGGCGGCGCGGTCGGCTTGCTCCCGCGGTACGCGATGTTCTCGCCCCACCCGAACGTGCCGGCCGCGGCGTACCCGGCCGTCGCCATCCGCTGGCCCGGGCTCGACCCGTTCGCCCCGGCGTGGGCGAACACGTCGGTCGCGATCATCTCCTGGCTGTGCCCGCGGGCGGCGTCGATGATCGCCGGGTTGAACGCCAGCGGTTGCTTTGCGTCCGCCGAGATCGTGCCGGCCGCCAGCCCCTCGTTCAGGTCGACGCCGAACCGGGCCGCCTCGGCCGTCGGGTTGGCCCGGGCGCGGTTCACCAGCTCGAGCATGTACTGCTCGAGGTCCGTCGGCGCGACGGCCGACATCAGCTGCCGCGACTCGAGCGACTCGAACCGGGCGACGCGGGCGGCGGTGGTACGTTGGGAAGTCATGTGGGCGGCGGCTTTGTTGTGGTGCAGGCTCTCCAGCCTGCACGTCCTGACGCGTTGCGTTTCCCCGTGCAGGCTGGAAGGCCTGCACCACACCGGAATCATCGCCCTCCGGCGCGGCCCGGTTGAGCGGATCGGACGCCGCCGCCGCCGCGTTCGACCGGGCCTTGGCGAATCGGCGGTCCGGTTGTGAGGGGTATACGGGCGGGCTATAGTCAACGGGTTCTACGCGGGCGGCGGCCGCGGGGTCGGCCCGTGCCTCCGACACTTCCGGCAAACCCTTTGACGACGGAGCCTTCGGCGGTGCAACCCAACCCCGCGACCACGACATCCGACCCGTCCGCCGGCGTGGCCCGCGCGACCGGTGCCCCCGCGGCCGCGGCGGACGGCCCGCTGTCGGTATCGGCCGTGGTCAAGCGGTTCCGACAGGGGGACCGCGGGGTCCGGGCGCTCGACGGCGTAAGCCTCGACGTCCGCCGCGGGTCGTTCGTCGCCGTCATGGGGGCGAGCGGGTCGGGCAAGAGCACGATGCTGCACCTGATGGCCGGGCTGACGACGGCCGACGAGGGCAAAGTCGTCGTCGACGGGCAGGACATCGGCCGGCTCGACGACAAAGCGCTGACCCTCTTCCGCCGCCGGCACATCGGCCTGGTATTCCAGTCGTTCAACCTGATCCCGACGTTGACGGCCGAGGAGAACCTGCTGCTGCCGCTGATGCTCGACGGCAAGGTCGACCGCC
>JAQGHJ010000614.1 GCA_028288905.1 Phycisphaerales bacterium
ACATACAACGCTCCGACGGGTCCGGCGGGGGCCGCAATAGCAAAGCCGTACAACTCTCGGCCCTTGCAACGCTTGCACCGTGCAAAGGGCGAGCCGACCCACCCATCGGCGGCGGAGGCGTTCGCCCGCCGCGCCCTTCGCGAGGGCGGCAGGCCCGGTGCCCGCCACACAAGCCGGTCACGCCGCCGACTGTCCTTTGCCGATCCGGACAATTAGACTGTGGGTTTCGCCCGCCGGGTGCGGGCATCCCGCCCGCTGCGGGTGTCCCGCCCGGTGCGGGTGCCCAGCCGAGTGTCGCGGACCGTTGCTGCTCCCATGACTGCTGCGAAGAAGCGTTGGATCGGGTCGATCGTGCGGTGGGCCGTGGCCGTAGTCGGCGTCACGTACGTCCTGTGGAACATCCGCTTCCACGACCGGGTGCGGCTGCTGCGGCCCGACGCCGGCTACGCCGTCGAGGAGGTCCGCGTCTGGGACGACGCGGCCGAGGACGCGGCTTCGTTCGTCGTCGGCGACGATCGGCGGACCGTTCCCGCCGCCGCGCTCTGGACCCAGCCCGACCGCCCGTCCGTCTCCACGCCCGACCCGGCCCGGCCGACCCAGAGCAAGAAGTGGAAGCTGGTCGCCGTCCGCCCGGCCGGCAGGGTGCCGGGGCCGGCGGCCGAGCTGCTCGTCGAGGACCCGGACACGAAGACCCGGCAGGTGATCGACCCGGCGATCGTGTACGGCGGCGGGCCGGCCGTGCTGCACCCGCTCGTCGAGCGGGGCGTCAACCGCATGGTCCGGGAGGCGAACTGGGGGTACCTGGCGGCCGCCGTCCTCGTGCTGCCGCTCGTCCACCTGATCACGAGCTACCGCTGGTACGCGCTGCTGAACGCCCAAGACATCCGGCTGTCCCTCGGGCGGACGTTCGTCCTGAACATGGTCGGGGCGTTCTACAACAGCTTCATGCCCGGCTCGACCGGCGGGGACGTGGCCAAGGCGTACTACGCGTCGAAGCACACCGAGCACCGCACCCGGGCCGTGCTGACCGTGCTTGTCGACCGGATCATCGGACTGCTGGCGCTGCTCGTGCTCGGCGGGGCGATGGCGGCGGCCCAGTGGGACGTGCCGGAGTGCCGGCGGGTGGCGGTCGGGGCCGGCGTCATCCTCGCCTGCACGGCCGCGGGGCTCGTCGTGTTCTACCAGCCGACCCTCCGCCGGGCGACGGGGCTCGACTGGCTGCTGAAGCGGCTGCCGATGCAGGCCCAGGTGCACAAGGCGGTCGAGGCGATGGACGCGTACGGCCGGCGGCCGGGCGTCATGCTCTGGACGTTCGCGTGCAGCTTCCCGGTCCACGTGACGACGATCGTGTCGGCCACCCTCGCCGGGCTCGCGTTCCACCTGCCGCTGGCCCCGCTGTACTACTGGGTGGTGATCCCGGTGACGGCGCTGGCCGGCGCCATCCCGATCAGCCCGCAGGGGGCCGGCGTGATGGAGGTGTTTGCGGTCCAACTCACGAAGCACCACGGCGTGACGGCCGCCCAAGCGGTGGCGCTGATGATGTGCGTCCGGCTGACCGCCATGTTCTGGAACCTGGTCGCCGGGCTGTTCGTGCTCAAGGGCGGGTACCACGCCCCGACCGACGCCGAGCAGCACGAGATGGACGCCGACGAACCGGCGGAGTTCACCACGGAGGCACGGAGGCACGGAGGGCAGCCGGCCGTTTGACCCGCGTTTCCGCGTCTTCCTCTCCTCCGTGCCTCCGCGGTTCACCTCCCCGCCTCGCGCCAGTGGCCTCACTTCCCGTGCCGGCTCAGCATGTTCACCGTCGCCCGGAAGTCCTTCGGCGGCGGGGCGTGGAGCTCGATGCGCCCGCCGCCGGCCGGGTCGTCGAACGCGAGCCGGTCCGCGTGCAGGGGCAGGCGGGCGATCAGCGGCCGCTCCTTCCCCTGCTTCGGGCTCGGGCGGTAATCCATCTTGAACCGGCTGAGGTACAGCCCGTCCGCGTACCGCTTCGGGTGGTACAGCGGGTCGACGACCAGCGGGTGCCCGAGGTGGGCCATGTGGACGCGGATCTGGTGCGTCTTGCCGGTCTCGGGGAACAGCCGCACCAGCGAGAACTCCCGGTACCGCTCCTCGACAGCCCACCCGGTGACGGCCGGCCGGCCGCCGTGCTTCACGACGGCCATCCTCAGCTTGTCGGTCGGGTGCGGGCCGATCTGTGTCGAGACGGTGCCGGCGTTCTCCAGCGGCCGGCCGATGACCAGTGCGAGGTACTCCTTGGCGACCGTGTGGTGCTGGAACTGGTGCCCGATGTTCCGCTGGGCGGCCGAGTTCAGGGCGAACAGCAGGACCCCGGTCGTGTCCTTGTCGAGCCGGTGACAGACCCGGACCCGCGGGTCGGCCGTCCCGCTCGACGGCAGCCCGAGCTGCCGGCCGAGCGCCTCGATGACGCTGTCCGTCTCGGCCCGCCCCGGGATGACGGCCAGCCCGGCCGGCTTGTTGACGGCCACCCAGTCGGGCGTCTGGCGGATGATCTCGAGCGTGTGCTTAGGCTTGGGCATGAAGGCGTTTCGGGGACGAACGTCGATCGTGGAAAGTGGAGTGTAGGGCGTTGGAACCCGAGCGGGGCACCGTTGGCACGCGTCTGCCGACGAATCACGGTCGACACTCGGCGTCCGGCATTAGGGGGATCACGCCGCCCGGCCTGCCCGCTTCCGCTGCTCGGCCTGGCGGTACTGCTCCTCGGCCTCGGGGCCGCGGCCGGCGGCCTTGAGGGCGTCGCCGTACAGCTTGCGGGCCATGGCCGTGTCGTCCGCCCGGACGGCTTGGCCGAACACGTCGGCGGCGTCGGCGGGCTTCTTCTGGGTCATCAGGCACCGGCCGAGGTTCAGCAGCGTGCCGGCCGACCCCGGCCGCAGCGCCAGCGCCTTGCGGTACGCCGCCTCGGCCCCGGCGGGGTTACCGGCGGCGTCCAGGGCGGCCCCGTAGTTGTTCCACGCCTCCGGCTCGTTCGGGGCGGCGTCGGCCGCCTGCTTCGTGTCCGCCACCGCCCGCGGGAAGTCCCCCTGCCCGAGCCGGACCAGCCCGAGGTTCATCCGGCTCCGCCACTCGCCCGGGTCCAGCTTCAGGGCCTGGGCGTAGCTGGCGGCCGCGTCGTCGGGCTGCCCGACGAGCTGCTGGGCGACGCCGAGCTTGTACCACGTCGTCGGGCCGAGCGGGTCGAGCTTGGCCAGCGCCTCGTACTGCCGCAGGGCCTCGGGGTACCGGTCGGCGTCCTTGTACGC
>JAQGHJ010000625.1 GCA_028288905.1 Phycisphaerales bacterium
CACCTCGGCCGGGGAGGGGACGTTCCACGCGTTCGGCGGGAAGACGGACGGGCCACGGATCGACTGGATCCTCTGCTCGCCCGAGTGGACGCCGGTCGCCGCGGGGATCGTCCGCACGAGCAAGGACGGGCGTTACCCGTCGGACCACTTCCCGATCACTACCGAACTGGTGCCGGCGGGCCCGGCCCCGCGACCCTAAGCCGCGGCCGACGCTCGGCATTTTGTATAGGGTGGCATGGACATACTTCTTGTTTGCCCATGCCACCCGGAGGACCGCCGGGGCCCGACCCGCCACACCGGCCGCCCGGGCACTCACGCGCCCGAAGGTTGATCCTCGTCCCGACGCCCGGCCGATGGTGTCGCAGCGGCCGCCGCCGGGCCGCGCCCGCCCGAGGTCCGCGTATAAAGGACGTGACGTGCCGATCGGCCCCGCCCAGCCCCGCCGCCCCGCCGACCCGGCCGCCGCCGGGCAGCCGTCCGCCACCCTGGAGGACTTCAAGGCCCAGGTGGTGGCCGCCACCGACATCGTCGAGCTGGTCGGCAAGACGGTCGCGCTCAAGAAGCGGGGCCGGGACTTTCTCGGGCTCTGCCCGTTCCACTCGGAGAAGACGCCGTCGTTCCACGTGAACCCGGCGCGGCAGTTTTACTACTGCTTCGGGTGCAAGGCGGCCGGGGACGCGATCAAGTTCGTCAAGGATCGCGACCGCGTTGAGTTCATGGACGCGCTCAAGACGCTGGCGGCCGACGCCGGCATCCCCGTCCCCGCATTCGGCCGGCGGAACGACGGGCGGGCGACCGAGACGGCCGTCTGCCTGGAGGCCAACTCGCTGGCCGCCCTGCACTTCGAGAAGATGCTGGCCGACCCGGCCGGCGGGGCGGCGGCCCGCGCGTACCTCGCCGAACGCGGGATCACCGACGAGACGGCCAAACGGTTCCGCATCGGCCTCGCCCCCGACGGGTGGGACGTCCTGCTCAAGAGTGACGCCGTCCGGAAGCTGTCGCCCGAGCAGTTGCACGTCGCCGGGCTGGCCAAGCAGCGGGAGCGGGAGAAGGGCGGCGGGTTCTACGACACGTTCCGCAACCGGCTCATGTTCCCGATCCGCGACCCGAACGGTCGCGTGATCGCGTTCGGCGGGCGGGTGATGCCCGGCAGCCCGCCGGACACGGCTAAGTACCTCAACAGCCCCGAGACCCCGGTCTTTAACAAGAGCCGGACCGTGTACGGGCTGGACCTGGCCCGCCAGCGGATTGTCGAGACGGGAACCGTCGTCGTCGTCGAGGGGTACACCGACGTGGTGATGGCCCACCAGTTCGGGGCGACAAACGTCGTCTCGCCGCTGGGGACCGCGTTGACCGAGCAGCACGTGACAGCGCTGCGGCGGTTCGCCGGGCGGATCGTGCTGCTGTTCGACGCCGACGAAGCAGGTGACAAGGCGGCCGACAAGGCCGTGTCCGTGTTTCTGACCCAGCCGATCGAGATCGGGATCGCCACGCTCGGCGAGGACCTGGACCCGGACGAGTACCTGCTGAAGCACGGGCTGGCGGCGTGGGACGCGATGGTGGCGGCCGCCCCGGAGGCGCTGACGTTCAAGTGGCGGCAGCTCGTGCGGCGGTTCGCCGGCGACGACGGCAACAACTTGACCGGGCAGCAGAAGGCGCTGGAGGCCTACCTCGACCTGATCGCCGACGCCCGCTCGG
The DNA here is from genome assembly GCA_028288905.1 of Phycisphaerales bacterium. Taxonomy (GTDB): domain Bacteria; phylum Planctomycetota; class Phycisphaerae; order Tepidisphaerales; family Tepidisphaeraceae; genus Humisphaera. The sequence goes on from JAQGHJ010000625.1 coordinate 1,699, forward strand.
CCGGCCCCGTCGACCCGATTCGGTGGGGTCTGGTCGTGTCGCAAGTGGCGAAGCTGACGGGGATTCCAACCGAGCAGCTACATAAGCGGCTGGTGACGCCGAAGAAGCCGGCAGGACTGCGGCCCCAGGCGGGACCGGGGCCCGCTCCGGGCGGATCGACGCCGAACGGATCGCGTCCGGCGGTGCCCGCCCCGGGCCGGGACGGCTCGTCGGACGAATCGCGACGGGCGGATGGGTCTTCCCCTCGACCCAACGAGGGATCGGCGGGCCGGCCGGTGCCCCCGCCGCCGCCCCGCCGCCGAGGCGTGGCGACGGCCCGGGATCGGGCCGAGCGTTGGATTCTCGGCGTCCTGCTGCTCAAGCCGAGCTGGTGGAACCGGGTCCAGGCAACCATTTCGCCGGAAGATTTCACGGACGCCTGCCGCCACGAGTTGGCCGAGGTATATTGGACCTATCAACGCGACGAGGGGGAGCCGGTATTCAATCAGTTCTTGAGCTTGCTGGGCGATCACGTCGGGCTCGACGGGACGGGGGTCACCGGTCCTGAGATCCGGGAGCTTGCCGTCGAGGTGGCGGACGAGGTGGAGACCTTCGCGGCACGCAATACGGACCTAGAGGCGACGCTGGCGGCGGCCATCGCCCACCTGAGGCTAACGTGGGAAGGGCAGGAAAGGCAGAAACTCATTGCCTCCCTCCGACGTAGCACTGAACAGAACCTCGGTGCCGAGCAGGAGGCGGACCTGCTGAAGCGGCTTCAGGACCAAGTCCGACAGGCCGAGGCAAAAAGAACGGCAAGTCAAGGTTTGCTGGGCTAAAATGGCCTCAGCGGGGCCGCGGAGCGGCCGTCGACATCTGCTTGGCGGGGTGGGCGAGCGGGCTTCGGGGCCCCTAGAATGGGGTAGATTGTCGGTCGTGGCTGGATGCGCTGTAGCGTACCCGGCCTTCAACGATATATGGGGCGGCCCGTTTTTCGCGGTCCGCCCGAGTTGATTCACGGTGTCGCCGGCGTCCGTTGCAGGGATCGGGAACGAACCCGAGGTCCTTGGCCACCGCCGCGGCAGCTCCGGTCGGCCCGCTTCGGCGAGCAGGGGTCATCCCCTCGCAGGGCGGCCGGAGCGACCCCCCGCGCGGCGACGCCGCGGGTCGGGGTGGTGTCCCGTCGCCGCGGTCGTGGGACCGTCGGCTGTCGCGCGCGGGTCGCGCCGCGACGAAACCCCGCCAGCGCCGCCGGGAATCGGGCACACGTGCCCCGACGCCCGGCGGCGGCGGGAAAGGTCAGAAGGAACCATGAAGGACGCGGTCGTCGAAACTCTGCTGATCGGGTCGGGCTCCCAGGAGGAGGCCGACCGGCGCGTGGGCGTGCTGCTCGAAATGGGCACGTCGCGCGGGTACCTCACGTACGAGGAGCTGAACGAGAAGCTCCCCGACGAGGTGGTGAGCCCGGACAAGCTGGACTCGCTGCTGATGCGGATCGACGAGATGGGCATCCGGCTCATCGACGAGTTCGACGTCGGGGAATACGCGCCCAAGGGCAAGCGGAAGCCCGGCGACCCAGCCCCGCCGCCGCCGGAGACGAAAATCATCGTCCCGGCCAAGCCGCCGAAGAAGCTCAAGCCGATCGCCACCGTCCGGAACGACGACAAGCCGGCCGAGGACGAGGACGGCGAAGAGATCGACCTGTCGCTCGAGGAGGAGCTGGCCGAGGCGTCGACGAAGCGGATCGACGACCCGGTCCGGATGTACCTCACCCAGATGGGCGAGATCCCGCTGCTGACGCGGGAGCAGGAGATCGGGCTGGCGAAGAAGATCGAGATCACCCGCAAGATCTTCCGGTCGAAGGTGCTCGAGAGCGACTACTGCCTCCAGAGCGCGGTCGAGATCCTACACCAGGTCGAGGAGGGCGACCTGCCGTTCGACCGGACGATGAAGATCTCGACCGACGAAGGCATGGCCGACAAGGGGACGATCAGCCAGCGGATCCCGATCAACCTGAACAGCGTCCGGGTGATGCTGCAGCGGAACCGGGACGAGTGGGAGCGGTTCAAGCCGTCGAAGAACAAGAAGGAGCAGGACGACCTGCGGCAGGCCGTCCGCCGCCGCCGCCGCCGGGCCGTCCGGCTGCTCGAGGAGCTGGCGCTCCGCACGAGCAAGGTCACGCCGCTGATGCGGAAGCTCAACAGCATCTCGACGAAGATGGTCGAGCTGGAGCACCGGATCGCCGACCTGCAGAAGGTGAAGAACCCGGGCGAGGACCTGGAGGTTTGCCAGGAGGAGCTGGCCGGGCTCGAGGATCTCGTGCTCGAGGACGCCCAGGACCTGCACCGGCGGGTGGTGGCGGTCCGGAAGATCTTCAACAAGTACGAGGACGCCAAGCGGAAGCTGAGCGGCGGGAACCTGCGGCTCGTCGTGTCGATCGCCAAGAAGTACCGGAACCGCGGGCTCTCGTTCCTGGACATCATCCAGGAGGGGAACACGGGGCTGATGCGGGCGGTCGACAAGTACGAGTACCGCCGCGGGTTCAAGTTCAGCACGTACGCGACGTGGTGGATCCGCCAGGCCATCACCCGCGCGATCGCCGATCACGCCCGGACCATTCGGATCCCGGTGCACATGATCGAGACGATGAGCAAGCTCCGGAACATCAGCAAGGGGCTGATGCAGGAGCTCGGCCGCGAGCCGACGATCGAGGAGATCGCCAAGCGGGCGAAGATGACGGTGTCCGAGACCCGGCGGGTGCTGAAGATCAGCCGTCACCCGATCAGCCTCGACCGCCCGGTCGGCGAGTCCGAGGACAGCTACTTCGGCGACTTCATCGAGGACGAAAAGGCCGAGAACCCGGTCGAGTCCGCGACGCAGGAGATGCTGAAGGACAAGATCGAGCAGGTGCTCAAGACGCTGACGTACCGCGAGCGGGAGATCATCAAGCTGCGGTACGGGATCGGCGACGGGTACACGTACACGCTCGAGGAGGTCGGCCGGATCTTCAAGGTGACGAGGGAGCGCGTGCGGCAGGTGGAGGCGAAGGCGATCCGGAAGCTCCAGCACCCGGTGCGGGCGCGGAAGCTCGAAGGGTTCCTGCCGGGCGGGGTGGGGTAGTAAGAAACCGGGCGCGTCTAGCGCTCGGCCTCGAATGACAAACGGGTCCGGCGCGGCCGCTATTGCGGCCGCGCCGGACCCGTTTCGGTTGGCGTCCGCTCGACCGCCGAGGGGACGAGATGGCCGACGACCTGCCGCCGCGCGGTTGGGCGGAGCGGTCAACCGAGCCGGGGGGCTGCGGCGAGCAGTTCTTCGAACGCCGCGAGCGACCCGTGCCGCTCGCACCACTGTCGCACGTACGGCAGATCTAGCTTCTCGCGCTGGACCGCGATGAGGTTGACCACATCGTCGCGATCCTTTCGCCGCCGAGCGGTCACGTACCATCGGAGCTTCATGACGATGACGTCCTCCGGCGTCGGCAGAAACGCCGGGACGCCGAACATCTCCGCAGGCACGCGGCGGGCGAATCGCTCGCGGTCGTGTGGATCGCTGCTGAGCAGGAACACCTCGATCGTGAAGTCTTGATCCCGCAATTCGAACCGGTACCGGGTCGTGCCGGTCACGCTCTCAAACGTGATCTGCGGGTCCAGCCGGAGGTCCGGACCCAACCGGCCGGCGACACGCGCGAGTGGCGCGTCACCAAGCGCGACAACGAAGTCTGCGTCGTGGGATGCGCGAGCGACCCCGTAGAAGTTGCTGGACAACGACCCGACGAGCATGAACGGGATGCCGGCATCGTGCAACGCGCGGATGACCGCGCCGGTAGCCTCGTCACTCGTCACGGGCGTCCCCCAGTCGGCGGGCCAGCGCCAATCGCTCCGACAGGATGGCCCGCACCCGGTGTTCGGGAGCGCCAGGGAACTGGTGCCTGATCCCGGCGAGCATCGTCGCGCGGATGCGGTCGAACAGGCGTGGGCCGGCGAGCAGCTTCTCCACAGGATTCGCGGCTCGGGCCGCCCGCAACCGCGACAGGTCTAACGCATCGGCTAACGACTTGATGTCTTCCATGTTGCGGCCCCGTATAGGGATTCTACACCAAGTCGCACGCCTCCGGCGGTGTCCACGTCCGCGGCTGTCCCCGCCACTCCACGCGCACCCGATCGCATTTGCGACCGCCGCGGACGGCTCGCGTCCGCCGAGCCAGGGCGTCGGCCGCGTCGGTCAGCCGCCTGCCCTCACGGTCACCGAAGTCCGCGCCATACTGTCCATACGACCGGCTTTCCGCAGCCGTCACACTCCGAAGAA
>JAQGHJ010000629.1 GCA_028288905.1 Phycisphaerales bacterium
GCCGGGTCGTGAGAAGCAAACAACGTCTGCGCCGACCGCCGCGGTCGGCGACGGGTCCGGTCCGGGAACCGACGGCGTCCCGGCCGCCCCCGAGGCGGGCCGGTTCGCCTACGACGGGCTCGCCCGCGTGATCCACGAGCGGGCCCGGCTCAGCATCCTCACGAGCCTGTCCGGCAGCCCGTCCGGGCTGTCGTTCAACGACCTCAAGCAGCTGTGCCAGCTGACGGACGGCAACTTGAGCCGGCAGGTCCAGCTGTTGCAGGAGACCGGGTTCGTCGACGTGGTGAAGGGGACGCGGAACAATCGCCCGCACACGCAGGTCCTGCTGAGCGACGCCGGCCGCGATCGGTTTCTGGAATACATCGGCGTGCTGGAGGGCGTGGTCGCCGACGCGATGGCGGCAAAGGACCGGAGCGCGGGGGTCGTTCGCACCGCCGGCAGGGTGAGCGGCTTGGCGAGCTAAAGCGTCGCATGCGAGGCCGCCCGCTCGTCCCGCCGGGCCATGCCGGTGCGGCCCGGCACCAATCTGCGTCGGAAGGTTCGAAGTGGCGACTGTCAGGGTGGACAAGACAGACCCGGTGCGATATATTTTGACCCCCGCGAAGGACGGACGCGGATCACGTACCCGTAGCGCAATTGGATAGAGCGTCGGCCTCCGAAGCCGAAGGTTACAGGTTCGACCCCTGTCGGGTACATAAGACGACGTCAACGCGAAGACGGCTCCGGATTCCTCCGGAGCCGTCTTCGCGTTGGTGGCAAAGCTTAAATTCGGGCAGCGTCCACATGCACTCTGCAGTCTTGTGGACAGGGGCGGCTACCAGTTGCCTCCTCGGGGGCGGACGGACTTTCCATCCACCCGCCCCCGCAACGTTTTGCCTGCCCCATCGCCACGCTTTGGCCCGGTCGGAGGATGCCCAACATCAGTTCGGGTTCATCACCACCTTGATGCACCCGTCGCGCTTGTTGACGAATTGGTCGTACGCCATCGGGGCGTCCTCCAGCTTGTACCGGTGGGTGATAACGAAGCTCGGGTCGATCTCGCCGCGGATGATCCGCTGCATCAGGTTCGGCAGGTACTTTTTGACGTGCGTCTGGCCCATCTTAAACGTCAGGCCCTTTTCCATCGCCGCCCCCATGGGCATCTTGTCGACGAGCCCGCCGTACACGCCGGGGATGCTGACCGTGCCGGCCTTGCGGCAGCAGTTGATCGCCTGCCGCAGCGCGTGGGCCCGGTCGGTCGCCATGAGCATCACGGTCTTAACCTTGTCCAAGTAGGCGTCGATCGTGTGCCCGGAAGCTTCAAGGCCGACGCAGTCGATGCAGCTGTCGGGGCCGCGGCCGGCGGTCAGGTCCATCAGCTTGTCGTACACGTACTCGTCGTTGGCGTCGATCGTTACGGCCCCGGCCTCGGCGGCCATCCGGAGCCGGTCCGGGACCATGTCGATCGCCACGACCTGGGCCGCCCCGAGCATCAGGGCGGACTTGATCGCAAACTGCCCGACCGGCCCGGCCCCCCAGATCGCGACCGTGTCGTCCGGCTGGATGTTGCAGTTCTCGGCCGCCATGTACCCGGTCGGGAAAATGTCGGTCAAGAAGATGACCTTGTCGTCCGACAGCCCGTCCGGCACCTTCATCGGGCCGACGTCGGCGTACGGCACCCGGACGTACTGGGCCTGCCCGCCGGCGTACCCGCCGGTCAGGTGCGAGTACCCGAACAGCCCGGCCGTCGTCTGCCCGAACGCCTGCTCGGCCAACGCCGCCTTCGGGTTCGTGTTGTCGCAGCAGCTCCACAGGTCGCGCTTGCAGAAGAAGCACGACCCGCAGCAGATCGTGAACGGGACGATAACCCGGTCGCCGACCTGGAGGTTCCTCACCTCCGACCCGAGCTCGACGACCTCGCCCATGAACTCGTGCCCGAGGATGTCCCCGGACCTCATGGCGGGGATGAACCCGTCGTACAGGTGCAGGTCCGACCCGCAGATGCACGTGCTCGTGATCTTCACGATCGCGTCGCGCGGCTGGAGGATCTTCGGGTCCGGGACGTTCTCGACCCGCACGTCGTGCCGGCCGTGCCAAGTGACTGCCTTCATGATTCGATCCTCTGGGTGTTCCGGGGTATAGCCACAGATGAACACGGATCAACACGGATGGGGGACGCCGCGAGTTCGGTCAGGTCGCGTCGCCGACGTCGTGGGTGCGACGCGAGGAATTGTCGCTTGCCGGGCCCGTTCCTCATCCGTGTTCGTCTGTGTTCATCCGTGGCGAGTCGTTCAGCGCTGGCCGTGCGGCTGGCCGTCGGTGATCGGCGGATAGCCGGTTTCCATGAGCCGCTTGAACCGGCGGAGGTCCTCCTTGATCTGGATTTCCGGGGCTTCGCCGAACAGCATGGCCACGTACTTCCCGAGCCGGCCGGCCGGCGGGATGTAGTCGAGGACCACCCGAACCTCCGTCCCGCGGTCGCCGGGGGCGTCGACGAACCGGACGCTCCCGGCGTTGTCCACGTCGGCCCCGCCGAGCGACCGCCACGCGATCAGCTCGTCCGGCACCTCGTTGATGATCTCGGCGTCCCACTCGACCGTCCGCCCGGCCGGGGCCTTCACCACCCAGTGCGACCGCTTGTCGTCCGTCACACGGACGCTCTGGACGTGGTCCATGAACTTCGGGAGGTTGGCGAAGTTCCGCCAGAACGCGAACAGCTCGGCCCGAGGCTTGGCGATCGTGTACGCGACCGACACGTGGATGCCGCTCTTGTGGTACGCGTTCGGCTCAGCCGGCACGGCGGTCGATTTGCCCAGGGCCTTGTAGACGCCGCAATGGCCCGTGTACCCGCGGGCGATCAGGCTCGCGCCGGCCCCGAACGCGACGAGCCCGGTCAGGCTCCGCATCCGCAGGCCGATCAGGGCCAGCGCCGCGCCGCCGGCCATCGACAGCTGGCGCTCGGTCGTGCCGACGTTCACGGCGGGCCGCGTCGGCGGGGAAGACTCGGCCGGGCGGCCGAGGCCCGCTCGCGGGGTCGACCCGACGTATGGGTCGGGCGAGAAGGGTTGTCCGGTGTTACTGGCGACCTGTGTCATGTCCGTTCTCCCTGCTGGGGCGACAAACCCGCCCGGGCGTCGGCTGGCAAAGAAGGTGCCATGCGTTCGCCGTGGCGGCCGCCGCGGGCCGTGCGACCGTACGGGCCGGTCGCCAAGCGGACAGGCTACGGGACGCGCGTACGGTCGGGGAACCGTCGGATTGCGATGAAAACTGGATGGCGGGCGAAGCGCCCGTTTCCCCGGCGGCCGGTTCGGCGGCTGGGGCGGCCTCTGACACCAATTGGCGGTCGCCGCTCCTTGAAGAACGCCGCGTGGTTCGACGAACCGCTCTAAGATTTCTCGGCACTCCTACCCAGACGTGCTACCGCCGCCCGCTGTCCGTCATCCTGTCCAGCGGTACCGGCGGTTCTGGGTCGGATCAACCAACCCCGAATACCGACGGCCGGCCGCTCGGTAAACGAGCGGCCGGCCGTCGGGTGGTCTTCGAAAACGTCTCGCGGGCTTCGCCGGTGGCGGTGCCTCGCACGCTTCGCCGCTCACTTCTTGTCGAGCAGCCCGCGGGCCTTCATCCAGGCCGCGCACGTGGCCGGCCACGTCGCCGGCTCGCCCCCCTTTACGCCCAGCCCGAACCCGTGCCCGCCCTTCTCGAACGTGACGAGTTCGACCGGCACGCCGGCCGCCTTGCAGGCGGCGGCGAACAGCTCGCTGTTCTGCACCTTCACCGGGTCGTCCTTCGCGTGGACGAGGAACGTCGGCGGCGTCTGCGCCGTCACTCGCAGCTCGGCCGAAAACGACTCTACCCGCTTGGGGACCGCCCCCTTGCCGAGCAGCGCGTCCTTCGACCCGCTGTGGACGGCGGGCGTGACAAACGTGATCACCGGGTAGGCCAGCACCGCGAAGTCCGGCCGGGTGGAGTATCGGGCGAGCGGGTCGGCGGCGGCCGGGTCGGCGTCCTCCCACTGGGTGGCCGTGGTCGCCGCCAAGTGCCCGCCGGCGGAGAAGCCGAGGATGCCGACGCGGGCCGGGTCGACGCCCCACGCCGCCGCGTTCGCCCGGACGGTTCGCATCGCACGCCGGGCGTCGGCGACCGGGTACGGCAGGGCGTCCTTACTCTCGGCCGGCCGGGGCATCCGGTACTTCAGGACGACGCCGGCAACACCTACCGAGTTCAGCCACTGGGCCACCCAATCTCCCTCCAGGTCGATCGCGACCCCGCCGTACCCGCCGCCGGGGCAGATCACGACGGCCGCCCCGGTCGCCTTCGCCTTCTCGGGCAGGTAGACGGTGAGCGTCGGCCATTGGACGTTGCTGATGAACGTGATCGGCTTGTCGCCGGCCTTCCGCTGGTCGACCTTCTCGCCGGCCACCGCCCCGGCCGGCGGGTCGCCGGGCAACAGGGGCAGCGTGATCGGCGCGGGCGACTCGGCGGCGCGGGCGACGCTCGTTAGCAGCAGCAGGGCGGTAGCGGACCAGGCGGTGAGCTTCATGCGATGGCTCCTCGGGTTGGGCGGCGCGGGGGCCGCGTCGTGCTCACACTACCGGCGCCGGCGCGGGAACGTTGGGCGGCAGGAGGCTGGCGCGGCGTTGCGGAGGACCGGACGCGTGTTGTCGCCGGCTCACTTCAGCAGGAACTCCCGCGCGTACGCGATCGTCGCGTAGAACTGGAACTGCTGGTTCGCCTTCTTGGCGAACCCGTGCCCCTCGTCCTTCGCCACGAGGGACCACACCGGCGTCCCCTGTTTCTTCAGGGCGGCCACCATCTGCTCGGCCTCGTTCACCGGCACCCGCGGGTCGTTCGCCCCGTGGACGACGAACATCGGCTTGCCGATCCTCGCCACGCTCGTCAGCGGCGAGATCGTCGTCAGGAACTCGCGCATCGACGGGTCCCGCTCGTCCCCGTACTCGACCCGCCGCAGGTCCTGGCGGTAGGGCTCCGTCCGCTCCAGGAACGTGACGAAGTTCCCGATCCCAACCACGTCGACCGAGCACCGGATGCGGTCGGCGTAGTGCGTCGCGACGGCCAGCGACATGTACCCGCCGTAGCTGCCGCCGGTCACCAGCACCCGGTCGGCGTCCAGGTCCGGCTGGGCCTTGACCCAGTCGAGCAGCGCGCCGATGTCCTTGACCGAGTCCTCGCGCTTCCGGCCGTCGTCCAGCGTCAGGAACGTCTTGCCGTACCCGTTCGACCCACGGACGTTCGGGAACACGGCGGCGACGCCGAGCCGGGTGAAGTAGTAGTTGTAGCTCCCCATGAAGGCGGGCCGGAACTGCGACTCCGGCCCGCCGTGGATGTTCACGATCACCGGACGCTTGCCGGGGAACTTTGCCGGGTCGGGCCGGTAGGCGAACCCGCTGATCTCCCGGCGGTCGAAGCTCTTCCAACTCACCAGCGTCGGGTCGGGGAAGGCGACCGTGTTCAGACCGGCCGTCTCGCTCTCGGTCCAGCGGGTGAGTTCCCCCGTCGTCACGTCGGCCGAGTACATGTCGCTCGGGGCCTTCGCCGAGTTCAGCACGAACCCGAGGTCGCGGTTGTTCGCGTGGAAGCTCAGCCCAAGCACCTGCCCCGGCGGCAGCTTGGGGGCGGGCCGCTCTTGCCGGGTCGTGGCGTCCATCAGGTGCAGCGCGCCGGTGCCGGCCTCGTTGACGACGTACGCGAGCGTCTTGCCGTCGTCGGACAGGGCGACGTCCTCCACGTCCCACTTCAGGTCGGGCGTGAGCACGGTCTGCTGCTTCGTCGCGAGGTCGACGTAGATCAGGGCGGCGAACTCCCGGCCGGCGTCCGTCGTGCAGTAGACGCCTTTGCCGTCGGCCGCGAACGCGCCGCCCTCGTACTTCACCTTCTCGTTCGACTCGGGCGTCAGCCGGTCGGCCTTACCGGTGGCGACGTCGACGAGCCAAAGGCTCGACTCGTTCGCCGAGTTGAACCGCCCGGCCAGCAGCGTCTTTCCATCCGGAGACCAATCAATCGGGGACCAGCCGGGGGAGGTGGCTTGGTACGCGAGCTTGGCGTCGGCCGGGCTGGCGGCGTCGGCGACGTAGAAGTCGCCGTCCTTGCGGTTCCGGCGGGTGGACGTGTAGACGAACCGCTTGCCGTCCTTCGTGAACAGCGGCCGGCCGTTCTTGGACCTGCCGTCCGTCAGCAGCGTCGCGTCGCCGGTGGCTAGGTCGTACCGGTACAGCTGGTCGAACTCCGACCCGCCGACGTCCTTGGCGAACAGGAAGTAGGCCGGATCCTTGCCGTCCGGGGAGGGCGGGTAGGTGGCCGACGCGACCGAGTCCGGGAAGAACGTCAGTTGCCGCCGGGCCCCCAGCGGCGCGCGGACCTGGTGCACCTGGAGCGTGTCGGCGAACCGGGTGCGGACCAGCACCTCCCGCCGCACCGGGTGCCACGCGGCCAGCGACGCCGCCCGGAACTCGGTGAACCGCCCCGCGTCCTCCGCCACCGCCGCCGGGATCGGCGGGACGCCGTCCACGACTAGGTTCGGCGGCGGGGTGAGGGCGGGGCGGGAGGCGGGCAGCGAAGCGTCGGCCGCCCGTGAGGGAGTAGCAGCGGCGGCGAGCAGCATGGCGGCCAAGGCGGTCGTAGAACGGAGGAGGA
>JAQGHJ010000663.1 GCA_028288905.1 Phycisphaerales bacterium
CCCCGGCCCCGCCGTCCGTCGTCGCGGCCCCCCAGCCGCCGACCCTCCTCCCGCCGGAGGACGGACAGTGGCCGATGGCGGCCAAGACGTACGCGAACACCCGCTACAGCGGCCTCGACCAGATCACCCCAAAGAATGCCAAGGAGCTGAAGGTCGCCTGGACGTTCTCGACCGGCGTCAACCGCGGCCAGGAGGCCGCCCCGATCGTGGTCGGGCAGACGATGTACGTCGTCACCCCGTACCCGAACATCCTGTACGCCCTGGACCTGGCGCGGGCCGGGCAGGTGAAGTGGAAGTACGAGCCGAAGCCGGCCGCCGCCGCCCAGGGCGTCGCCTGCTGCGACCTCGTCAACCGCGGGGCCGTGTACGCCGACGGCAAGGTGTACATCTCCACGCTCGACGCCCACGTCTGCGGCGTCGACGCGGCCACCGGCAAGGAGCTGTTCCGGACGAAGCTCGGGCGACATCAACAAGGGCGAGACGATCACCATGTCGCCGCTGGTCGTGAAGGGGAAGGTGCTGGTCGGCAACAGCGGCGGAGAGTTCGGCGTCCGCGGGTGGCTGACGGCCGTTGATGCCGACTCCGGCAAGATCGCCTGGCGGGCGTACAGCACCGGCCCCGACGCCGACTGCCTGATCGGCCCGGCCTTCAAGCCGTTCTACCCGATGGACCAGGGGAAGGACCTGGGCGTGACGACCTGGCCGCCGGAGCGGTGGAAGGTCGGCGGCGGGACGGTCTGGGGGTTCGTCTCGTACGACCCGGAGTCGGACCTGATCTTCTACGGCACCGGGAACCCCGGCGTGTGGAACCACGAGCTACGGCCGGGGGATAACAAGTGGTCGTGCGGCGTCTTCGCCCGCCGCCCCCAGAACGGCGAGGCCGTCTGGTACTACCAGTCGAGCCCGCACGACCTGTGGGACCACGACGGCGTCAACGAGAGCATCGTGCTCGACCTGCCGGTGGACGGCCCGGGCAAGCCGCCGCGGAAGGTCATCGTCCGCCCCGAGCGGAATGGGTACATGTACGTGATGGACCGGGCGACCGGGCAGGTGCTGTCGGCCACCCCGTTCGTCCGGAACACGGCCGCCAAGGGGGTGGACCTGCAGACGGGCCGGCTGATCCCGAACGACGACAAGACGCCGAAGCTGGGGAAGGTGATCCGGGACATCACGCCGGTCTCGCCGGGGGCAAAGGACTGGCAGCCGTGCGCGTTCAGCCCGCGGACCGGGCTGCTGTACATGCCGCACCAGCACCTGGCGATGGACTTCGAGGGGGTCGAGGCGAACTACATCGCCGGCACGCCGTTCCTCGGGGCGAACGTGAAGATGTACGCCGACCCGCAGGAGCCGGAGGGCAACCGCGGCGAGTTCTGCGCCTGGGACGTCGTCAACAAGAAGAAGGTCTGGTCGATCAAGGAGAAGTTCCCGGCCTGGAGCGGGGCGTGCGCCACGGCCGGCGACGTCGTCTTCTACGGGACGATGGAGGGGTGGTTCAAGGCAGTCGACGCCCGGACCGGCGAACTGGTGTGGCAGTTCAAGTGCGGCAGCGGGATCATCGGCCAGCCGACCACGTACCGCGGTCCGGACGGCAAACAGTACGTCGCGATCCTGTCTGGCGTCGGCGGGTGGGCGGGGGCGATCGTGTCCGGCGACCTGAGCCCGCAAGACCCGACGGCCGCCCTCGGGTTCGTCGGGGCGATGAAGGACCTGCCCCAGGTCACGCAGAAGGGAGGGACGCTGTATGTCTTCTCGCTCCCGTGACCGGGTCGGTGCCGGCGACCGGCGGGGACCCGCGGCGTGGGCCGCGCTGTGGGTCGCCTGCCTGTTCGTGACGTGCGTCGCGGCCCGGGCGGCCGAGGACGACTGCTGCGGCGGCGTGCCGGCCACCCGGCCGGCGACTGCCCCGGCCGGCGGGCCGCGGGTGATTCGGGTGTCGGCCGACCCGAACAACCTGCCGTTCTCCAACGACAAGCTGGAGGGTTTCGAGAACAAGATCGCCGACCTGATCGCCTCGGACCTCGGTGCCCGGATCGAGTACGTGTGGCGCGCCCAGCGGCGGGGGTTCTTCCGCATGGCGCTGAAGGAGAAGGAGTGCGACCTCGTGCTCGGCGTGCCGGCCGGGTTCGAGCGGGCGCTGACCACGGTGCCGTACTACCGGTCGGGGTACGTGTTCGTCGCCCGCCAGGGCTCGCCCGGGGCGGCCGTGCGGTCGCTGGACGACCCGGCGTTGCGGTCGCTGAAGGTGGCGGTGCAGTTGGCCGGGGACGACGGGGCCGACACCCCGCCGGCCCACGCGCTGGCGGCACGGCACGTCGTCGACAACATGGTCGGGTTCACCCTCTACGGCGACTACGCCGAGCCGAACCCCCCGGCCCGGATCGTCGACGCCGTCGCCCGGGGGGACGCCGACGTCGCCATGGTCTGGGGCCCGCTGGCCGGGTACTTCGCGGGTCGGCAGCCGGGCGGGGCGCTCGAGCTGGCACCGGTGACGCCCGAGCGGGACCCGACGTCCGGGTTGCGGTTCACGTTCGACATCGCGATGGGCGTCCGCCGGCCCGACAAGGCGTTCCGCGACGAGCTCAACGCCGTGCTGGCGCGGCGGCAACCTGACATCGACCGGATCCTGGACGTGTACCACGTGCCGCGGCTGGCGCGGGAGACGTCCGCGTCGCGGCCGGCCACCCGGTCGGCGGGGGAAGCACCCGAGGCGAAGCATGGCGACGGCCCGAACTCACGTTGAACAACGGGCCGCGCGACGCGGCGGGCGGTGGTCGGCCGCCGCGGCGGTTGTCGCGGTCGCCGTGGCCGCCGGCTGCGAGCGGGAGGAGCGCGGGTTCCGCGTCGACCCGCCGTCGGCCGCGGCGGCGGTGGCGGTCCCGCTCTCGACCCTTCAGCCGGGCGAGCCGACCCCGTACGCGTTCAAGCCGAACCCGTACGAGGAAAACGCCCAGGCGATGAGCGAGGGCAAGCAGTTGTACCAGGCGTGGAACTGCGTCGGGTGCCACGCCCACGGCGGCGGCGGCATGGGCCCGGCCCTGATCGACGACAAGTGGATCTACGGGAGCGAGCCGGAACAGATCGTCTCCACCATCATCCAGGGCCGGCCGAACGGCATGCCGTCGTTCCGTGGGAAGATCCCGGACTACCAGGTGTGGGAGCTGGCGGCCTACGTCCGGAGCATCAGCGGGCTGACGTCGAAGGGGGCGGCTTCGTCCCGCGACGACCACATGAACGCCAACCCGCCGGAAAACTCGAAGGAACCGGAGAAGCCGAACGACGCCGGCGTCCCCAAGTCCGCCGAGCGGCCGGGTTGAGGCCCCGCGGCGGCGGTGCCGCCGCCGCCCTGCCGATCATCTCGCATTCGTAAGGAGTTCAATTCGCGCGTGTCCCGCCGCCTCGCCATCCTCCTCTCCGCCCCGGCGGCCCTGCTGGTGGCCGGCTGCGCGAACGCCGGCCCGCACTCGGCCCTCGACCCGGCCGGCGTGCAGGCCGGCCGCATCGCCCGGCTGTGGTGGATCTTCTTCTGGGTCTGCACGGGCGTGTACCTCGTCACGATGGCCGTCGTCGTGATCGCCGCGTTCCGCCGCCGGCCGGCGGC
>JAQGHJ010000536.1 GCA_028288905.1 Phycisphaerales bacterium
CGAGCGCCCGGCCCGCCCGTCGTTTTGGGTAGACTCGTCGGCGGCGAAGGAGGCCCCGCATGACGTTCGTTCTCGCCCTCGACCAAGGGACGACCAGCTCCCGCGCGATCGTGTTCGACCACGCCGGCCGGGTCGTCCGGACGGCCCAGCGGGAGATCCGCCAGATCTTCCCCCGGCCCGGGTGGGTCGAGCACGACCCGGCCGAGATCTGGGAGAGCCAGCGGTCCGTCGCCGGCGAGGCGATGGCGGCGGCCGGGCTTTCGGCCGCCGACCTGGCCGCCGTCGGCATCACGAACCAGCGGGAAACGACGCTGCTGTGGGACCGCCGCACCGGCGAGCCCGTGTGCAACGCGATCGTCTGGCAGGACCGCCGCACGGCCGGGTTCTGCGACCAACTGCGGGCCGACGGCCACGAGCCGCTCGTGCAACGCAAGACCGGCCTCGTGATCGACGCGTACTTCTCCGGCAGCAAGCTGCGGTGGATCTTCGACCACGTCGACGGCGCGCGAACTCGGGCCGAGCGGGGCGAGCTGGCGTTCGGCACGGTCGACGCGTGGCTGCTGTGGAAGCTGACCGGCGGGGCCGAGCACGCGACGAACGCGTCACGGACGATGCTCTACGACATCCGGTCCGGGGACTGGGACGACGAGCTGCTGGCGCTGCTCGGGGTGCCGCGGGCGGTGCTGCCGCGGGTGCGGTCGAGCAGCGAGGTGTACGCCGAGGTGCCCGCGTCCGCCCTGCTCGGCGACGGTGCCGCCGGCCGGCTGTTGATCGCCGGGGTGGCCGGGGACCAGCAGTCGGCCCTGTTCGGCCAGACCTGCTTCGACCGTGGGCTGGCGAAGAACACGTACGGCACCGGTTGCTTCATGCTGATGAACGTCGGCACCGAGCCGGTCGCGTCGCGGCACAAGCTGCTCTCCACCGTCGCCTGGCGTCGCGGCGGCACGGACTCCGCCGCTCGCGGCGTCGCAAGCCAACGAGGCCCGTCGACCCCCGCGGCCCCATCGCCCACCGAGTACGCGCTGGAGGGCAGCGTGTTCGTCGGCGGCGCAGTCGTGCAGTGGCTGCGGGACGGGCTGGGGATCATCAAATCCGCCGCCGACGTCGAGCGGCTGGCCGCCTCCGTCCCGGATAGCGGCGGCGTGTATCTCGTGCCGGCGTTCGCCGGGCTCGGGGCCCCGCACTGGGACCAGTACGCCCGCGGGACGATCACCGGGCTGACCCGCGGCACGACGGCCGCCCACTTCGCCCGGGCCGCCCTGGAGGGCATCGCGTTCCAGGTCGCGGACGTGCTGGACCTGATGCAGCGGGACGCCGGCATCCCCATCGCCGAACTCCGGGCCGACGGCGGCGCGGCCGCGAACGACCTGCTGTTGCAGTTCCAAGCCGACGTGCTTGGGGTGCCGGTCGTTCGGCCGCGGGTGACGGAGACCACCGCCCTCGGGGCGGCGTACCTCGCCGGCCTCGCCGTCGGCTTCTGGTCTGGTCCGGAAGACGTGCGGGCGAACTGGCAGGTCGAGCGGCGGTTCGAGCCCTCGCTGTCCCCCGCCGACCGCGACCACCGGCGGTCGCGGTGGAACGAGGCCCTCCAGCGGGCCCGGGATTGGGAGGAGCGGTCCGGGGTGAACGGGCAGGCGTCCTGACGATCGGAATGGCCACTTTCCGGCGTGGTCGTCGTTCAGTACGTTGGGCCGGCTGTGCCGGCCGTCCGGGCTGGGCGAGCGGCATGGAGTGAATCCACCTAACGAGGCACGCGCCAAACCCGTATTCATGTCCTTGTTTCGTTTTAACCCACGCTTTTTGCTGGTTTCAAGGTAGCTGAGCCGTTACCGTCGGCTTGCGATTCACCTCCTGCTTTTCGGTTACAGGCGGGCGTGACGTACCTCCGGAGCCCTATGTCCAAGTTTCGCATCGGACCCGTTCCCGCCGGGGTCTCTCGCTTTCACTGCGCCGCCATCTCCGCCGCCGCAGCCGGGGTGCCGCGCCGTCCGCTCGTGGAGCCGTTGGAGGGCCGTCGGCTGTTGAGCGCGGTGATGTACGCTGGTGCGTTGACCGGCAAGATCGTCTACCTGAATGGCGGGCACGGGTTCGCGTGTGACGGGGCCAGCGCGTGGGTGACCGGTCGGCCCGAGACGAACGAGGTGGTCGAGGACTTCGGTAACCAGGACCAGCTCGCGCCGTACGCCGACTCGCTTCTGCGGGCCGGGGCGACGGTGGTGCCGATGCGGCCGATCGGGCACCAGACGAACGAGGTGGTGCTCGACAACACGTCCGCCGGCGTCACGTACGCCGGGGCGTGGTCGAACAGCACCGTGACGAGCGGGTACTACGGCACGGCCGGTCAGGTCCCGTACCGCCTCGCCAGCGTGGCGGCGACCGAGACGGCCGTCGCGACGTACGCCCCGAGCCTGCCGACGGCCGGGTTCTACCCGGTGTACGCCTGGACCCGGGACGGGACCGACCGGTCGGGCGACCAGCTTTACCGGGTCAATTACGCCGGCGGGTCGGCCGAGGTCCGGGTCGACCACCGGGTGGTCGGCAAGGGGTGGGTCTACCTCGGCACGTACTACTTCGGGGCGGGGGCCGGCGGCGGGTCCGTGCAGATCAGCAACCAGTCGGGCAAGGGGTCGGGGGTGGTGATCGCCGACGCGGTGCGGTTCGGCAACGGCATGGGGACCGTGAAACGGAACAACGCCGTCTCCGGCCGGAGCCGGGAGGACGAGGCGTCGCTGTACTGGCTCGAGGCTGAGACGGCCGTCGGGCAGAGCTTCAGCACGTTCCGCGGCGGGTCGACGCTCGACTCGGACGCGAACGTCGGGGCGCCCGCCCGGTACGCGGCGTACATGAACGGCGCCGCGTTCGGGCAGTCGGTCTACCTCGGGTTCCACACGAACGCCGCCGGGGCCGACGGCACCACTCGCGGCACGTACGGGCTGTACAACTCGGCCGCCAACGCGACCCCGAACCAGCAGCGGTGGGCGTTCCTGGCGGCCAACGAGGTGAACGACGACCTCGTCGCCGCCGGCACGCCGACCCTGGAGTACGCGTGGTTCAACAAGGCCGACTCGGCCCTGACCCTGGATCGGTCCGACATCGACTTCGGCGAGATCCGGGCGAGCGCGACGGGCAACGAGTTCGACGCGACGATCCTCGAGGTCGCCTTCCACGACAACGCGCAGGACGCCGCCCTGCTCCGCGCCCCGGACGTCCGCGATCGGGTCGGGCGGTCGTCGTACCAGGCGACGGTGCGGTACTTCGGCGAGTTCGGTGGGCTGACGAATCTAACGATGGCCCCGGTCGCCCCGACCGACCTCCGGACGACGACGGCGGCCGGCGGCGACGTGACGCTCGCCTGGGCCGCCCCGCCGACGGGCCAAGCGAACGGCGACGCGGCGACGCGGTACGTGATCTACGCATCGCGGAACGGGTACGGGTTCGACGTGCTCGGCACCGTGGCCGGCGGCGGGACGACGACCTACACCATCCCCGCCGCCCAGCTAGACGGCGGCGCGTACTACTACAAGGTGGCGGCCGCCAACGTCGGCGGCGAGTCGGCGGCGTCGGTTGTGGTCGGGGCCCGGAAGTCGCCGGCCGGGCCGGCGAATCGGGTCTTAATCGTGAACGGGTTCGATCGGTTCGACCGGACCCAAGACGCCCGCCAGTCGGTCGCCCTTTCGACCGCCAGCGGGTCGGCGACCGCCGTCGTGGACCGGGTCTGGCCGCGGGTGGGGAACAGCTTCGACTACGTCGTGCAGGCCGGGCAGGCGATCGCCGCGTACGCTGCGGCCGCGATCGGGTTCGACTCGGCCCAGAGCAACGACGTGGCGGCCGGCCGGGTGGACCTGTCCCGCTATCACACCGTCGTCTGGCTGAGCGGCGAGGAATCGACGACGGACGAGACGTTCTCCGCGGCCGAGCAGTCGGTCGTCGCGGCGTACGTGGCGAGCGGCGGCCGGCTGTTCACGTCGGGGTCGGAGATCGGGTGGGACCTGGACCGGCCGAGCGGCCCGACGACGGCCGACCGGTCGTTCTACAACGCCACCCTCAAGGCCGATTACGCGGCCGACGACGCGGGTACCTACTTGGTGACCGCGCCGGCGGCCGGCGGGACGTCGATCTTCGCCGGTCTGGCCGGCTTCGGGTTCGATAACGGGTCGCTCAGCTACGACGTCGATTTCCCCGACGTCCTGGCGACGACGGGCGGGTCGACGGCGGCGCTATCCTACAGCGGCGGCACCGGCGGCGTGGCGGCCGTTCAATACGCGGCGGCCGGGGCCAACGCCGCCCGGGTGGTCACCTTCGGGTTTCCGTTCGAGGCAATCACGACGCCGGCCGCCCGGGCGGGTGTGATGACGCGGGTGCTCGACTTCTTCCAGACCGGCGTGACGCCCGCCGCTGTCGCGACCTCGACCGTGAATGACGGCTCCGTCCAGCGCAGCATGGTCCGGAGCTGGACGATCACGTTCGACAAGCCCGTCGTATTAGACGCCGGCGCGTTGACGCTCGTCGGCCGGAACGGCGCGGGTGCCGGCATGACGGCGTCCAACGCCAACCCAGCTGGGGATGGACGCACGTGGGTCTTGAGCTGGGGCGGTGTGAGCTTGGCCGACGGGGTCTACGACCTAACCGTCGTGGCGAACAAGGTGCATGCGGCCACGGCAAACGGTCCGACGATGTCCGCGAACAAGGTTTACACGAGCCATCGCTTGTTCGGCGATTCGAACGGGGACAAATACGTCAGCAGCTTCGACGCCTCGGTCTTGAAACAGACGTATGACAAGTCGGCCGGTGAGGCAGAGTTTGATCCAGCATTTGACTACGATTCCGACGGCGTCATCACCGCTTACGATTCGCTCCAGTTCAAGCGCCGGTACTTCGTGCAATTAACTTACT
>JAQGHJ010000718.1 GCA_028288905.1 Phycisphaerales bacterium
CCTGGCCGGCGTGCTGGCGGCGGCGACGGACAAGCCGCGGGTCGGGCTGCTGCTGCCGACCGGCGTCGGGTTCGCCGCGGCCTTCTACGCGACCCTGGCGGCCGGCAAGACGGTCGTCCCGATCAACTTCCTGCTCGGCGACCGGGAGACGGCCCACATCATCGCCGACAGCGGGATCGACACGATCGTTTCCGCCCCGCCGCTGGCCGAGCGGCTTAAGGCCCTACCGGTGAAGGTGGTCGATTTGGCCGCCCTCGCCGCCGCCGCCGGGCCGGACGCCCCTGCGGTCACCAAGCTGTCGATGCCCGAGACCCGCCCGGACGACGTCGCCGTCCTGATGTACACGAGCGGCACGTCCGGGCTGCCCAAGGGCGTGATCCTGACGTACGCCAACCTGGCGGCCGACGTGGAGGCGGCCATCGCCCACGCCCGGCTAGACCGGGAACACAAGTTCCTCGGCGTGCTGCCGCTGTTCCACTCGACCGGCATGCTCGCCACCCTGCTCGCCCCGACGGAGCTGATGGCGACCGTCGTGTACCAGGGCCGGTTCAGCCCCGCCGGCCTGCTCGGGGCGATCAAGGAGCACGCGCTGTCGGTGATCGTGGCGGTGCCGAGCATGTACGGGGCCGTCGCCCGGCTGAAGTCGGCCGGGCCGGCGGACGTGGCGCACGTGTACGCCCTGCTCAGCGGCGGCGAGCCGCTGCCGGGGAACGTTCAGGAGGCGTTCACGGCGAAGTTCGGCCGGCCGCTGATGGAGGGGTACGGGCTGACCGAGACGATCGGCCCGATCTCGTTCAACGTCCCCGGACGGCACAAGGTCGGGTCGGTCGGCCCGCTGATCCCGAACACGGCCGTCAAGTTCGTCGGGGACGACGGGGCCGAGCTGCCGACCGACCCGGCCCGCCCGGCCGCTGCCGACGGCGAAGTGTGGCTCAAGGGCCCGATGATCATGAAGGGCTACCACCACCTGCCGGCCGAGACGGCCGAGGCCCTGACCCCGGACGGGTACTTCAAGACCGGCGACCTCGGGCACCTCGACGCCGACGGGTACCTGTACATCACCGGGCGGAAGAAGGACCTGATCATCGTCGCCGGCGAGAAGGCGGTCCCGCGGGAGATCGAGGAGGCGCTGCTGACCCACCCGGCCGTCGCCCAGGCGGCCGCCCTCGGCCGCAAGGACCCGAGCCGCGGCGAGGTGGTCGTGGCGTTCGTGGCGGCGAAGGAGGGGCAGACCGTGAAGCCGGACGAGCTGCGCGACCACTGCCGGCAGCAGGGGCTGGTGCAGTGGAAAATCCCGCGGGAGGTGTTCGTGGTCGACGCGCTGCCGCTGTCGCCGACCGGGAAGGTTCTGAAGCGGGTGCTGGCCGAGCGGCTGGCGGCCGAGCCGGGGTGACAAGCCGCGCGGGCGGCCGGAAGAGATCGGCCACCGCGGCTCGCCGTACAATCACGGGCTGGTCTGCCGCCGCCGCCGGGCGACCAACCCGAGCGCGACCGGAGCCGCGAGCAGGACGGCGGTCGGCTCCGGTACGTTCGACGCGGTGAAGTCGTACGAGAACCCGATGTTCGTGGTCCGGGCCGGGACGCCGGTGATGACGAAGGCGTAGCTGCCCGCGGCCCACGGGCCGCCGCCGCCGGCGGACGTGAAGTACAGGTGCTCGACGTTGTCGAGCGCGGCGTTGCTGGTCAACCCGACCCGCCCGATCGCCGCGCCGAGCACGTACTGCCCGCCGGACAGCGTCGCCGGCCGCAGTTCCAGTGCCAAGTCGGGGAAGATCCGCCCGGCGTCGGACGTGTCGATCGTCACGGCGGTCGACGACTGGGTGACGTTCCAATTCAGCGTGGCGGCCAGCGCGTCGATGCCGGTCGGGGCGGAGATGACGACCGCCTGTTGGCCCGTCGTGGACATCCCGTAGGCCCACCCGCGGAGGCTCGCGCTGGCGACGTTCGCCGTCGCCCCGCCGCTGACGGTTTGGAGTGCCCGCGCGCCGCCGTTCAGGATCGACAGGCTACGGGCGTAATCCGCCTTGCCGGCCCCGGCGTCGACGTCGAGGTTGTTCGCCGTGTCCCGCGTCCACGCGGAGACAACCGAACCGGTGGCGGACGTGTCCGCCCCGGTCATCAGCAGGCTGCGCACGACCTGGTTGTGGACCGCATTGGTCTGGCCGCCGGCCTGCGCTTGGCCGACCAACCCGGTGGCGTAGCCGGAGACCCGGCCGGTGGCGTAGCTCGCCTCCTCGTCCGACCACAGGTCCGCCCGCCGCTTTCCGCTGACAACGGTGTTGGCCGACGCTGACGGGTCGAACGGCGTCGCCGGGCTGTCGCCGCGGACGGCCAAGCTGTTCCGCGCGGACCAGACCAAGTTCTGGTTCGCGAACGTCCCGCCGGTCACGGCGCCCGCCGCGAACACGACGTCCTCGTTGTTGACGACGTAGTCGATCCGCCGGACCGCGTTCTCGTCCGCCGCAGCGGTCCCGAAGTCGGCCACGTAGCTGTGGTTCGACACCTTGATCCCATTCCCGAAACCGCCCGGCAACGGCTGGGCGGCACCGGGCGCCGACTGCGTGTTCAACCCGTTGATGAAGTTGCCCGCGGACTGGGCGTAGACGCTGTTGACGTACGGCACCGCCGGGCTGCCCGACCCGTAGAACCGTTGTCCGACGAAGAAGGCGTGGCTGCTGGCGGTGTCCGTCGTGTTCGCCTGGGCCCGGAACGTGATCCCCGGGAAATTGGTCGGGTCAGTGGTCGTGCTCGACCCGTTGAAGTTCACCGGCGCGTAGTGCGTGTTGGTCGGCGAGTTCTCAAACGCCTCGACCTGCTGGACCGTAACCGTCTGCGCGAGGGCGGCCGGCCCGAAACCTGCGGCCACGGCCGCGGCCGCGACCCAACGTAGGACGTGACGACGGGAGTGAACGGGTCGAGGGGTGTCGCTCGGGGAACGCACAGTCGCTTCTCCTTCTCCGGAACGGCGGCACGCGCCTGTTCACCCCAGGATCCGTCCCGAACCAATGTAAGCCGTTCGGTCGGGGGAGCCAACGATAAATCGGTGCCCCGCGCCGTCCCGCCCGCCCGGGGAAACCCACTACGGGAGGATGGGCGGAGAGGATCAACTCTACGGCCTGTACCGCCAGCGCCTGCTACGGCACGTCTGCGCGTCCCGGCGGCACGAGGAACGCTTGTCCCGTCGACCAAGCCGGGTGCCGACGCCACGCCTCCGGGATCGGCCGGAACGGCTGGTAGGTCTGGGCGTACCGGTCCAGCTCGCTCGGGTTGACGAGCAGCCACGTCTTACCGTCGGCCCGCCGGCGGCCCGGGTCGAACGCGTCGAGCAGGGACGCGCCGGCGGCCGAGCTCAGGTCGAACACGGTCCGGTAGCTCAGCCGGTCGCCGGCCAGCGGGTACCAGAACGCCTGGGCGTCGCCGACGAGCAGCAGCCGGGCGGTCGGGTCGTCGCGGGGGAACCCAGCGAGCGAGTTGTCGACGATCCAGTCGATGTTCTCGGTCCCGAGGGCGACGGCGACGCCCGACCCCTGGTCCTCGTACAGCTTGAACGCCAGCCGGACGTGGACGTTCCACCACCCAAAGACGGCCGCCAGAACGACGACAGCCGGGACGAGCCCCGCCGCCGCCGCCGCGAGTCGTCGCCCGGTGTTGGGGCGGCATCTACCAGCCGTCGCCAGCAGCATCCCCGCGACCGGGACCGCCAGGACGAAGAACCGGCCCTGGAGGTGGGTGAACCCAGCCCAGAACGCCACGTGGACGAGGAGCAGCCCGGTTAGGAACCCGGGCCCAAGCACCGGCGGGGCCGTGGCTTCTCCGATCAAACCATCGGAAGCGCGTCCCCGACCCGCCGCGACCCTCGCCGCCGCGGCCCTCGCCGCCGCGACGGCGGTCAAAGCCGCGAGCGGGAGCAGGACGAACCCGTACTGCCAGTGCCCCGACACCTGCCGCCCGAACGCCGCGGCCCGGGCGGCGGGGGACGCTTGGTCCGGCTGGGCCGCGTGGGCATGTTTCCAGCGTGCGACCTGTTCGTCGTCGAAGTGGCCCTTGCCGAAGACGGCTGTCCCCTCGGGGAAGACGGGGTTGCCGGTCCAGGCGGCGTTGCGGGCGAGCCACGGGGCAAACGTCAGGGCCCCGGCCAGCCCGAACACCAGCGGGCCGAGCACGGCCGCCCGCGGGGCCCGGAGGAAAAGGGCGAGGCACGCGACGGCCGGCACGGCCAGCAGCAGGAGCGGGACGCCCGTGAGCTTCACGCCGCACGCGAGGCCGGCCAGCACGCCGGGTAGCACGAACCCACGGACCGCGCCCGCGGAGCCGCCCGCCCCACCGGGAGCGTCCGCCGCCGCCGCGCCGTCCAAGACTCGGCGGACCGCCAGCAGCGCCCACCCGAC
>JAQGHJ010000722.1 GCA_028288905.1 Phycisphaerales bacterium
TGACGAACCACAGCTACTTCAACCTCAAGGGCGAGGGGTCGGACACGATCAAGGACCACGTGCTGACGCTGTTCGCCGACCGGTACACCCCTGTGGACGACACGTCGATCCCGACGGGCGAGCTGGCGGCGGTAGAGGGCACGCCGATGGACTTCCGCAAGCCGACCGCGATCGGCGACCGGATCGACCAGGTCGGCAAGAGCCCCAAGGGGTACGACCACAACTACGTGGTGAACGGCCAGCCCGGCACCCTCCGCCCCGCCGCCCGGGTCGAGGAGCCGGCGACCGGGCGGGTGATGGAGGTGTCGACCACAGAGCCGGGCGTGCAGCTGTACACCGGCAACTACCTGGACGGGAAGCTGACCGGCATCAGCAAGCGGCCGTACGTGTACCAGGGCGGGTTCTGCCTGGAGACGCAACACTTCCCGGACGCGGTGAACCACCCGTCGTTCCCGACGATCGTCCTGCGGCCGGGCGAGACGTACGCGAGCACGACGGTATTCAAGTTCTCGACGACGAAGTGAGGGCGGAAGGCGATGGCGGAATCATGAAATCGCGGCCAGATTCGGAGGACAGGCATTCTTGCCTGTCCTCCGAATCTGGCCGTCCCGCCGTGCGACGCCCTCGGGCGGCGGCTCGTGACATTTCGTTGGTGACACCGTCGGCACGCCGCACGAACCAGGCTCGGCGGGAGATGACGGGCGGACGGGCGAAGACGAGGAGAAACCCAGTGAAGATTCAATCGATGCTGCGCCGGTTCACGGCGCTCGTGGCGGCGGCGGCGATCGGGTCGGCGGCGCTGACGGCGGCCGGGTGCAAGAGCGAGTCGTCCACGTCGGCGACGGGGGCGGCCAAGGGCGGCAAGCCGCTCAAGCTCGCGTTCGTCACGAACAACGCCAGCGAGTTCTGGAAGATCGCCGCGGCCGGCGTCCGCAGGTACGAGGACGAAGGCAAGGTGCAAGTCGACGTGAAGATGCCCCCGACCGGCACGACCGAGGAGCAGAACCAGATCATCGAGAACCTCGTCAGCCAGGGGTACAACGGGATCGCGGTTAGCGCGATCGCCCCGAAGGACCAGATCGGCGTGCTGAACAAGGCGGCCGCCAAGACGAAGGTGATCACGTTCGACTCCGACTCGCCCACCAGCGATCGGCTGCTGTACATCGGGACGAACAACTACGAGGCC
Source organism: Phycisphaerales bacterium (assembly GCA_028288905.1). Classification (GTDB taxonomy): domain Bacteria; phylum Planctomycetota; class Phycisphaerae; order Tepidisphaerales; family Tepidisphaeraceae; genus Humisphaera. The sequence continues at coordinate 1,187 of JAQGHJ010000722.1, forward strand.
GGCAAGGTGCTCGGCGGGCAGATCGTCAAGCTGCTGCCCAGCGGCGGGAAGATGGCCGTGTTCGTCGGCACGCTGTCGGCGGACAACGCCGCCCAGCGGCTCAAGGGCATCGAGGACGCGGTCAAGGGCAAGAACATCGAGATCGTCGACAAGCGGGAGGACAACACCGACCGCGCCAAGGCCCGGTCGAACGTCGAAGACATCATCAACGCCCGCCCGGACCTGAACCTCGTCTGCGGCCTGTGGAGCTACAACGGCCCCGCCATCGCCGCCGCGATCGAGGCCAGCGGCAAGAAGGGCAAGGTGCTGGCGGCCGTCTTCGACGAGGAGGACGGCACGCTCAAGGGGATCGAGACCGGCACGATCGCGGTCACGGTCGTCCAGAAGCCGTTCCAGTTCGGGTACCTGTCGAGCAAGTGGCTGGCCGACCTGAACGGCGCCACCCCGCCGACCGTGCCGGCCGACAAGGTCGTCGACACCGGTGTCGAGATCATCGAGAAGGCGAACGTCGCCGATTTTCAGAAGAAGCTGGCGGACATGAAGAAGTAAGATCCCGCGCGCCCGCGGCACGGATTTCCGACCCGTACGCCGAGTTGGAAGGCGTCCACACACCGCATCAGTCGCACGGACGCGCGGGTTGAAGACCCGTGCTGCGGGGAGACCGCCGCCCAGCCGCGGCGGCCTAGGAGTCAACCGATGTCCGCTGTGCTCACCCCCGCCCCGCCGTCCCTGTTGCGGATGGAGAACATCGTCAAGCGGTTCCCCGGCGTCGTCGCGCTCGGCGGCGTGTCGCTCCGGCTGGAGCGGGGCGAGGTGCTGGCGCTGATGGGCGAGAACGGGGCCGGCAAGAGCACGTTGATGAAGGTGCTCGGCGGGGCGTACCGGCCGGACGAGGGGAGGATCTTCGTCGACGGGGCCGAGGTCGAGATGTCCGGCGTCAAGGACTCCAAGCGGCTCGGCATCGCCCTGATCCACCAGGAGCTGATGCTGGCCCGGAACCTGGACATCGCGTCGAACATCTTCCTCGGCAACGAGCGGCGGGCCTGGGGCAAGTTCAACCGACTGGACCGCCGGGCGATGAACGCCCGGGCGGCCGAGCTGCTGAAGCGGGTCGGCATGCCGATCCCGCCGACCACGCCGGTCAGCACGCTGACGGCCGGGCAGATGCAGATGGTCGAGATCGCTAAGGCCCTGTCGGCCGACGCCCGGGTGATCATCATGGACGAGCCGACGTCGAGCCTGACGGCCGGCGAGAGCGAGCACCTGTTCCGGATCATCAACCAGCTCCGGGCGGACGGGATCGGCGTCGTCTACATCAGCCACCGGATGGAGGAGGTGCTGATGCTGGCCGACCGGATCACGGTGCTGCGGGACGGCAAGTACGTCGGCGACCTGACCCGGGCCGAGGCGACGCACGAGAAGATCGTGGCGATGATGGTCGGCCGGGAGCTGAGCAGCCACTACTTCCCGCCGAAGCCGGCGGCCGGGAGCGGCGCGGCGACCGGTGACGCGGCGGCGGTCCCTCAGCCGGTGCTGGAGGTCCGCGACCTGCTGGTCCGCGGGGCCCCGGCCGGGGTTAGCTTCTCGGCGGCCCCTGGCGAGATCCTCGGGTTCGCCGGCCTCGTCGGAGCGGGCCGGACGGAGCTGATGGAGGCGGTCTTCGGCGTCACCCCCGCCCTCGGCGGCACGATGCTGCTGAACGGGCAGCCGTACCTCCCGCGGACGAGCCGGGACGGTATCGCCGCCGGCGTGTACCTCGCCCCGGAGGACCGCAAGCGGCACGGGCTGGTGCTGCCGATGAGCGTTGCCCAGAACACGTCGCTGCCGAACGTCGGGAACTACAACAAGTGGGGCGTGCTCGACCGCCGGACCGAGGTGAAGGTCGCCAAGGCCGAGGTCGACCGGATGCGGACGAAGACCCCGACCGTCGCCCAGCGGGTGGTGAACCTGAGCGGCGGGAACCAGCAGAAGGTCGTGCTCGGCAAGTGGCTGGCGATGAGCCCGAAGGTGTTGATCCTCGACGAGCCCACCCGCGGCATCGACGTCGGGGCCAAGGCCGAGATCTACCGGCACATGCAGGACCTGGCCGACGCCGGGATCACGATCCTGATGGTCAGCTCGGACATGGCCGAGGTGATCGGGATGAGCGACCGGGTCATCGTCATGCACGAGCGGCGGATCCGCGGCGTGCTGTCCCGGGCCGAACTGACGCAGGAGCGGGTCGCCACGCTGATGACCGGGCGGGCGGGGACGGGCGCGACGGGTTCGGACACGGGTAAAGCGGCATGAACATCCTCGGCACCACCGGCCCCGGCGCGAGCGCCCTCGCCGCGAGCATCAACTTCGGCGTCGACGTCGACCTGTGGACGCTCGGAATCTTCGCGGCGGTCGCGGTCGTCGGGCTCGTCGCGATGCGGCTGGCCGGGCTGCGGCGCGAGAGCGGCATGTGGGTCGCGCTCGTCGCCCTTTGCTTCGTCCTGTTCAGCTCTAACCCCGACTTCCTCGGCCAGTCGAACGTGCTGAACACGACCCGGCAGATCGCGATGCTTGGGATCTTCGCGATCGGCATCTCGTTCGTCATCGTGACCGGCGGGATCGACCTGAGCGTCGGGTCGGTGATCGGGCTGACCGGCGTGTTGATTGCCAAGCTGACGATCCCGCCCGAGGCGGGCGGCGGCGGGTACGGCATGAGCTTGTGGCTCGCGATCCCGATCGCGCTGCTGGTCGCGGCGCTCATCGGGTTCGTCCAAGGGTCGCTGATCACCCGGCTCGGGCTCCAGCCGTTCATCGTCACGCTCGGCTTTATGCTGCTGCTCCGCGGCGTGTCCCAGACGATCGCCAAGGGCGGGACCCTGAGCCTCGGCGGTTCCCCGCTGACCGCCCTGTCGAACGGCGGGCTGTTCGTCCGGAACGGCGACCAGCTGCTGCCGTACCCCTTGTTGATCTTCTAAGACGTTGCCGCGGTCGGGGCGTACGACCTGCACTTCACGGTGTTCGGTCGATACGTGTACGCGATCTGCGGGAACCGC
>JAQGHJ010000550.1 GCA_028288905.1 Phycisphaerales bacterium
CTCGCCCGGAGCCGGCCGGCGAGGTCGGGGCCGAGGGCGGCGTCCAGCGGGCCGCCGATCAGGGCGGCGGCGTCCGCCCGCAGGAGCCGGCCGCAGTTGTCACTGGCGTGCAGCACCCGCTGGCCCGCCGCGTCGGCGACGAGCAGGACGCCGTGCGGCTGGACGCGGCCGGGCACGTGGATCGCTTCGCGGTCGCACTGCGTCAGGTCCGGGAGCGGAGGTTGTGAGTCGTCGGCCGACGGCATCAGAAGAGGCTTGCCGTGCCCCCGCCCGACCCGCGGGGGGTTGGATCTCGGGCGGTGTCGGCATCACGGGGTTGGTCAGGACGGCGGGCTCGAATTGTAGCGTCCGGCCCACTCCCCGCACAGCATCGCCCACACCGTCCGGCCGCCTCTCCCGCGCCCGGACCACCGGTAGTGGTAAAGTTTCAATCCAACAGCCGGATCAGGTCGGCGATTTCCCACCGCTGGTCGACGATCCCCGCGGCCACGGCCGGCGTCGTTTTGATCGACTGGTGCACGCGGCAAAAGTTGTAGTAGGTGAAGAAGATCGCCGTCATGTGGGCGTGGTTCTCGACCTTCTTCGAGAACCCGTTCGTCAGCCGCGTGTACCGCCGCATCCCCATCCGCATCGTCAGGTTCGCCCGCTCGACGAGGCTCGTGCTGATGTGGTCCCGGTCCGGCTTGCCCCACATGACCTTCACGTCGACCCCCGTGCACTCGCACGGGCTGTACTTCCCCTCGCCCCGCACGTCCCCGTACTTCTTCACGCACTTGGCGTAGTCGGTTTCGACCCGGGCGTTCAGGACGTTCCGGATGGCCGACGGGTAGGAATGGTGCCCGTCGGTCGTGATCTGGATGCGGCCGGACAGCCGCGGCGCGAGCCCCCGCATGAACCGGTGGGACCAGTCCGTATCCCGCATCCCGACGGCCCAGTGCGCCATCAGCTTCGTGTCCGGGCACAGCGCGGTCCACGTCCACACGTCCCCCACCCCGAACGTGCCGAGCTTCGATTCCGGCACGTTCTTCGCCTTGGCGTAGCAGAACGCCCATATCTCGTCGCACTGAATCCGCGTCACGCGAAGGCCGGTCACGCGGGCGTCGTGGAACTCTTGGCAGGCCCGGCCGAGGTCGGCCAGCAGCTTGAGGATCGTCGGCTTTGACACGCCGGTCATCCGCACCGTGCTGTTGATGCTCGACCCCTCGACGAGCGCCGCGACGACGGCCGAACGCTCCGCAGTGCTCAACCGGTTCATGCCCACGATTCTAAGCTTGCTTGCTTCTCAAGCAAGCATACAATTCGTTTAGCTTGCATTAGTCGACGACCATTGTGCTTGCCGGAATGTGACCGGTCGACGAGTCGACGACCTTTGCAGCGTGACGGAGAACGCACGATGGATGAGCCGACACCAGAAGAGCCGACGCGGTCCGACATCGCGTCCCAGGGCGGGCTGGCGAGGGCTAGCAAGTTGTCCGCGGAAGAGCGGAGCATGATCGCCCGCCAAGGCGGGCTGGCGCGGTGGTCCGAAGACTTGCCGATCGCCGAACACCCGGGGGAATTGGTGATCGCCGGGCGGCGGATTGCCTGCGCCGTCCTGAACAACCGTAAGCGGGTGCTAGCTCAGCACACGTTCCTTACCGCGTTGGGCCGAAGCGCCCGACCGAAGGGCGGTACCGGCAGTCGACGACTTGGCGAGGGCGGGAGCGGTTTGCCCCCGTTCTTGTCCGCGGCGAACCTCCAACCCTTCATTTCTGACGAATTACGCGAGTCGACGACCCCGATCGTGTTTCGAACGAAGTCCGGGGCGAAGGCCTACGGCTACGACGCAATGCTCTTGCCGATGGTGTGCGAGGTCTACTTAACGGCGCGGGATGCCCACCTAGAAGCCATGAAGAAGGGGCCGGAGTTCGGCATCCTTCAGCACATGCAGGAGGACGTGGTTCGGGCGTGTGACCTGCTGATGCGTGGGCTGGCCCGTGTCGGCATCATCGCCCTGGTCGACCGGGCGACGGGCTTCACCGACCAGCAGGCGCGGGATGACCTCAGCAAGATCCTAGAGGCTTACATTTCGCCGGAACTGATGCCGTGGACCCGGAAATTCCCGCCGGAGTTCTTCAAGCAGGTGTTCAAGATCCACGGTTGGGCTTACGAACCCAAGTCGACGAAGCGGCCGCAGTACGTCGGGGCCTTCATCAACGATTACGTCTATAAGCGCCTGCCGGACGGCGTGTTGGAAGAACTTCGGAGGCTGAACCCGGTGACGGTCAGCGGGCACCGGCGGTACAAGCACACTCAGTTCTTGTCGGCCGACACGGGCAACGAACACCTCGACAGGCAAATCACGGCAGTCACAACAATTATGCGACTGGCGGACGACAAGCCCGAGTTCAAAAAGCTGTTCACTAAAGCCTACCCGCCGCTAGTCGACGAGGTTCGCAAGCCGCTCGTGATTGATGTGGCGAAACCGGACAAAGAACTCACCTTGTTCCCTGATCCCGGCGAGAACCAGTAGTCGACGAGTCGTCCCCCAGCTTCCCGCCGATCGCCTTCTCCACCGCGGAGAGGGCGATTTGGCTTTGGTCGGGGCGCGGCTTCGCGGCCGGCTTCTTCGCGGCCTTGCGTTTCGCGGCGGGCTTCTTGGTGGGCTTGGTCATAGCCGGGATTGTAGCATGGCCGGAGATCCGACCGCCGCGATGCCTGCGAGGCGTCCGGCCGGCGGGTGGCCGAAGCCGGAGTGAGGGTTGAGCGATGCATCCCGCCGCCTACATTGCTGTCGGCTGGGCCGCAGGGGCGGCCTTGGCGTTGTTCCAGTTCGTCGTCATCGGCATTGTGCGGGTGTGGACGCGAAGGCGACGGGGGGAGACGCCGTTGGTGCCGCTGTGGGGCCCGGGGAGTTGGTGGCGGTTGCCGTACGGGCTGCTGTTGGCCTACGTGTGTCTACTTGTCGCGTGGCCGGTCGTGCTGCCTGCGACCATCCCGGTTTTCTGGGCTCGTCACCGACTCCTTGCGAGGTTGCGTTAAGTACACACTCCCGCCCGAAAATGATTGTCCCCACGGGCGTGAGGCTCAAACTTTACCACTACCGGCTTTTCGACGGCGGCACCGCCCGCCTACGCGGCCCGCCGGTGCCGTTCGACGCACGCGAGCAGGTCGGCCAGCCCGACTCCGCCCTTCGTCAGGAAGTCGGTCGCCCCGAGCCGCCGGGCCTCGGCGACCGACCACGAGTCGCCGGCCGCGGAGAACATCACGACCGGCAGGTCCCGGTGCCGCGGGTCGGCCCGCAGCCGCCGCAGCACCTCGAGCCCGTCCATGCCCGGCATGTTCCGGTCAAGTAGGACGAGCCCGACGCC
>JAQGHJ010000760.1 GCA_028288905.1 Phycisphaerales bacterium
TACCGCCGCCGGGAGGTGTCGGACGAGCAGTTGCGGACGTACGCGGCCGAGGGCCGGCCGCACGTCGTCCGGCTCGCCATGCCGGTGCGGGAGTACCGGTTCGACGACGTCGTGCTCGGCAAAGAGGTCGTGCTGCCGGCGGCCGAGGCCCAGGACTTCGTCATCCGCAAGACCGACGGGATGCCGACGTACCACTTCGCGGTCGTCGTCGACGACCACGAGATGAACGTGACGCACGTCCTCCGCGGGCAGGAGCACACGAAGAACACGTTCCTGCACGTCGCCCTGCAGGAGGCGCTCGGCTACCCCCGGCCGGTGTACGGCCACCTGTCCGTCATCGAGAACATCGAGGGCGGGAAGATGGGCAAGCGGGACCGGGACAAAAAGGTGCGACAGCGGACGCAGGAGGTGATGAAGTCGACCAAGCGGTCCGCCGATGACGTCGCCGCTGCCGCCGGGTTGCCCGGGCCGCGGGTGGCCGAGTGGCTGGCGGACGCGAAGAAGCAGCTCGACCTGCCCGAGCAGGCGGCCGTCATGCGGGTGATCGGGCTGCAGGCGTCGGAGCTGCCCGAGGTGCTTGTCCACGACTTCCGCAAGAACGGCTACCTGCCCGAGTCGCTGCTGAACTTCCTCGCCCTGCTCGGCTGGAGCCCCGGCGGCGACCGCGAGCAGATGTCGATGGACGACATGGTGGAGCTGTTCACGCTAGACGGCGTCGGCAAGGCGAACGCCAAGTTCGACCGCACCAAGCTCGCGTCGTTCAACACCGATGCCTGTGCCAAGGCTGACCCGGCACGGCTCGTGGCCGCGTTCCGCGACTACCTGAGCGTGAACCCGGACAGCCCACTGTGGGCCGCCACGGACGAGGAGCTGGCGAAGTTGCTGGCGATGAAGAAGGGGTTCCGGCTGCTGCGGGAGGTGGACGCGGTCAGCCGGTTCCTGTTCACGCCGGACGACGCGCTGGCGTACGACCCGTCCGCCGTCGAGAAGAACCTGAAGAAGGACGGTGGGGCCGGGGCGGCGGTCCTGCGGGAGGCGCGGGACGGCTTGGCCGCCATCGGCAGCTGGTCGGCCGCCAGCTGCGAGGAAGCGGTGAAGGGGTATTGCGAGCAGAAGGGGCTGGCGCTCGGCAAGGTCGCACAGCCGATCCGCGTGGCCGTCTGCGGCTCGACGGTCAGCCCGCCGATCTTCGACAGCCTGGAGTTCCTGGGAAGGGAGCGGACGCTTCGGCGGATCGATCGGGCGCTGAGCCTGTGACTTCGGCAGGGCGACACAAGCCTTCGTAGGGCCGGCTGTGCCGGCCGTCGGGCGAAAATTCAATTCCATCCATCGAGATTTGAAATCTTGTCCGTGCCCCAGCCCACCGGCCGGCACAGCAGGCCCAACGAAGCCCAGACAGGGGACGGTGGCGGACGCGACCGGGGCTGGCGCCGGAGCGGGCGACGTTCACTGCCAGATTGCCCGCACCGCCCAGGTGGCCAGCGTGGCGTAAGCGAGCATCGCCAGCACTGCCCCGACGACGGCCGAACGGACCTGCGCGCGGGCGGCGACGTCACCCCCGGCCGGGGCGGCCGTGCCGAGTTGGAGGCGGGCCTCGGCCGCCAGCGCCCACGCCGCGAGCCGCCCGGCCAGCACCACCGCGATCACGACGGACGGGCCGAGCACCAGGAACGCCGCCAGTGCCCCCCGCCCCGTCCGCCCGCCGCCGCCGGCCCACGCCGCCGCCGCGGCCGTCACGATGACCGCCAGCAGTCCGACCCACTTGAACGTCCGGACGAACGCGCGTTTGCCCGATCCCAACACCCCGCCGAGCGGGGCGGACAGGTCGGCGAACGGCTCGCCCTGCGTGCCGAACGACGGAGCGGCTGCCCGGAACGGGCCGTCGCGTTCGGCGCGGCGGACCTCCACCCGCTCTGCGGCGCGTGTAGCGGGAAGATCAGTCGCATCCTCACCCAAGATGTGATCTCCGAGGTCGTGGGCGTACGAGCGGGATGGGCCACGTGCGCAGGCTCGCGGAGAAGGCGGCGGGCCTCACTTCTTCTTCTGCTCCTTCGCCCACGTGTCCTTCAGCGACACCGACCGGTTGAAAACGAGCTGCCCCTCCACCGAGTCCCGGTCGACGGTGAAGTACCCGGTCCGTTCGAACTGGTACTGGTCGCCCACGCCCGCCCCGCGGACGCTCGGCTCTAACTTGGCGGCCCCGATCACCTCCAGGCTCTTCGGCCGGAGGTTCGCCTTCCAGTCCTGCCCCTCCGGCACGTCCTCGGGGTCGGGCGCGGCGAACAGGTGGTCGTACAGCCGGACCTCGGCATCGACGGCATGCTCGGCCGACACCCAGTGGATCGTCGCCTTCACCTTCCGCTTGTCCGGGGCATCCCCGCCCTTGGTCGCCGGGTCGTACGTCGCATGGACCTCGGTCACGTTGCCGTCGGCGTCCTTCACCACGCCGGTACAGGTGATGAAGTACGCCCACCGCAGCCGCACCTCGTTGCCGGGGTACAGGCGGAAGTACTTCGGGGCCGGCACCTCCATGAAGTCGTCCCGCTCAACGTACAGGACCCGCCCGAACGGCACCTTCCGCGTGCCGGCCGTTTCGTCCTCCGGGTTGTTCACGGCGTCGAGTTCCTCGGTCTGCCCCTCGGGGTAGTTCGTGATGACGACCTTGATC
>JAQGHJ010000814.1 GCA_028288905.1 Phycisphaerales bacterium
ACAGCCACAGCCACAGCCACAGCCACCGGCACCGGCCGCCGCAACCGACCCGCCGTCCCCACCGGCCCCGCCGTCGCCGCCGGTCGAGCGGCTGTCGTTCAACGACGCGACCGAGCGGGTGCTGGAAACGTCCGGCGGGCGGACGCCGATGCACTACCGGCGGATCGCCCGGCGGGCGCTGGACCTCGGGCTCGTCGCGACGGCCGGCCGGACGCCGGAGGCGACGCTGTACGCGCAGGTGATCCAAGAGAACCAGCGGCGGACCCGCCGCGGGGAGCCCCCGCGGTTCGCGACCCACGGCAAGGGGTACATCGGGCTCGCCAAGTGGATGGCGACCGGGCTGGCGTTCCAGATCGAGCAGCACAACGCGGGGGTCCGGAAGCGGCTGCGGGCGCAGATCGGGGCCATGCCGCCGGCCGACTTCGAGGCGCTGGTCGGGACGCTGCTGTCCCGGCTCGGGTTCGCCGACGTGACCGTGACCGGCCGGAGCGGGGACGGCGGGATCGACGTCCGCGGGACGATGGTGACCGGGGACGTCGTCCGCACCCGGATGGCGGTGCAGGTGAAGCGGTGGCGGCAGAACGTGCAGGCCCCGGTCGTCCAGCAGGTGCGGGGCAGCCTCGGGGCGCACGAGCAGGGGCTCATCATCACGACGAGCGGGTTCGGCACCGGGGCGCGGGCCGAGGCCGAGCGGGCGGACGCAACGCCGGTCGCCCTGATGGACGGGGAGCAACTGGTGAAGCTGCTGGTCGAGAACGACATCGGCGTCCGCCGGGCGCGGTACGACCTGATCGAGTTGCGGCGGGACGAAGACGGGGACCCGCCGACGCCCCCGTAGGGACCGTTGTCGGGGGCGCGCGTGACAGTCGACATATGGGCCGGTACGGCGGGAAGGGCGGGCAACGATGGGCGGCGACGAGCCCGATCCTGACGATGCCAGCGAAGAAGTTCGCGTCCGCGCGGACCTGTTCCGCCTGCTGCTGGCGGGGCACCGCGAACTCGCGCGGCGGTCGGCGGTCGCCGCCGGGTCGCCGCTGGCCACCCGCTTCGGCCGCCTGCTCGGCGACTTCGCAAGCACCCGCTCCCGCGCCGCGGCGGCTGGCCGCGACCGGAGCCGGGCCGACGCCCGCGGGTTCGCCGCCCTGTTGGGCGGCTTCGCCGACGCGCGGGAGCTTCGGCGCGCCCGGCAGGAAGGCGTCGCCGACCGGTTCAACCTGCTCGACGTCCTGCGGCTGACGTTCAACGAGGTCCGGCACAGCATGGTCCTCGCGTGGCTGCTCGACCACGACATGGACCGGCTCGGCACCCACGCGCAGGGGCCGGCCGGGTTCCGGCTGTTCCTCGCCGAGTTCGGCCTGCCGGCCCGCTACGCGGACGGCCCGTACAGGGTTCGGCGGGAGGTCGCGGGCGACGAGTCGATCGTCGACGTCGAGGTCGCAGCCCGGGGCCGGTTCCTGATCCACGTCGAAAACAAGCTGCTGGCCGCCGAGGGCGTCGACCAGACCGACCGCGAGTGGGCGGACATCCGGCGGCGGGCGGCCGAACTCGGGATCGACCCGGACGCCGCGGACGCGCCCGTCCACGCTCTGTTCCTCACGCCGGCAGGGGCGCGGCCGGCGAACCCGAACTTCGTCCCCGTCTCGTGGCGACGGGTCGTCCGGGTGTTGGAGGCCTTCGCGGAGCAGGCGCGGCCGGCGGACGTCCGGCTGTTCGCCCGACACTACGCCAAGGCCGTCCGGGCGTTCGCGTCGAGTCACGAGACCACTCAACCGGGGAGCGACGACGATGTCGAACCAACTGCTCGATGAGGCAGAACTGCTGTTGCTGAAACAGTGGGGCGAGGCCCGGCTGCTCGAACAGTCGATGGAGCGGGTGCGGCAGAAGTACGCCGCGCTGTTCGAGCAGGTCGTCGCGGCCGTGACCGAGGCCCACCCGGATTTGGACTCCCACAAGGTCTTCGTGACGCAATTCTGGTCGAAGGGCTCGGTCGGGTTTGGGCGCAAGGCGTGGCCGGACGGCGACACCTACAACCTGCCGGGGTTCTGGCTGCACAACCTCCGGCTGGAAGTCCTCGCCGACGAGGACGAGCCGGCCCCGGCGGCGACGGTTTGGATACCCCCGAAGGCGTTCAAGAAGATCGCCACGGACGCGGCCGGGGTTCGCCAGCAGTTGCTCGTCGCCGCGGCGGACTTGCTGACGAAGGACGAGTACGAACGGCACCTGCGGCAGGACGGCGGGGGCAGGGCGCTCCTGCACTTCGCGATGCCCCCGAAGCGAGAAGTCCTCAACCTGTTCAAGGCCGGAGACGGCGAGGGGCTGGTCGAGTGGGCCGTCGGCCAGTTCGATGTGATGGCCCGGTTCCTCCCGCTGATGGACCGGATACTCGGCGACCCGTCCGCCCGCGGCTGAACGGCGGCCGCCCGACGATGACGCAGCGTCACTGGACCCCCCGCCGCTCGGCCCGACCGAGACCGCGCGTTCCGTGCCGATCATCGCCTGCCGCCGCAGGTAGTGGTTTGGGAGCCCGCCCCCGGCAAGGCGGGTGGAAAAGGAGGGATCACAAGCGGTGCCTCGCCCCGTCACGGAGGCTCACCCGCCCCGGCCAGCGCTTCCCGCAGCGACGCCACACGGGCCGCGTCGCCCGCCTTCTCGGCCGCGTCCGCCGCCCGCTCGGCCTCGGGGACCGTCATCGCCCCCTCCGTCGCCTTCGCCCTCGCCCGGGCCGCCTTCACCTCGGCCTCGTTGAATGCCGTTCCGGTCGTCCCGGACGCCATCAGGTTCGTGCGGGCCTGTCGGTGCGGCAGGCCGAGGGCGTGCCCGACTTCGTGGGCGGTGACCCGGGGGACCGGCTCGTCGATCCCGCCCTCCACCGGCCGCAGGGCGGCCGTCTCCTTCACGAAGCAGACGCGAGTGCCGAGGTACACCCCGTTCACCGGCAGGTCGTGGACGTAGTAGACGTGGACCCCGGGTAGGTCCCGGGTGGCCGGTGGGGCGAGGGACCGGTACGCGCCGAGCGCCCCCGGCCCGGCCGCGGCCCACAGCCGGTCGAACCTCGCGACGTCCGCCGCCGGCTCGCGGCGGACGGTGACGGCGAACTGCACCCCGGCCGGCCGCCAGACCCGGTTCACCTTGCCGAGGACGCGGGCGAGGTCGGCGTCGGCGAGCGCGCAGTCGATGTCCGGCCGGCCGGGGGCCGACAGGACGTGGGCGTGCAGCGGGAGGATCAGGACGTCCGCCCGTGGCAGCGGCTCGACGGCGGGGGCGGTCGCCACCGGGGCTGTTGTCACGGGGCGGGTCTGCGGCTCGGCGTTCCCGCGGGCCGCGGTCGCGAGGAGGGCGGCCAAGGCGATGGTGGTGGGGACTCGCATTGGGAAAGTCTCGCAGTGGGCTTCGGCGGGCACAACGGCGGCAGGTCCGGCCCGCGCGGCGCGACCCCTACGGCGTCAGGAACCGCTGGCGCGTGAGCCACATCCAGCCGACGAGCGCGACGACCACCGGCAGCGAGGACAGCAGGAGCCTGACGCTCCGCATCCGCACCGCCGCCCACAGGCCCGCGCCCGACCCGAGCGCGGCGAGCATGACGCCGACCGCCCCGCAGCACGCCCGCAACTCCCGGTGCTGCCAGAACCCCCATGCGACCGCGAGGGTCGCGAGCGAGCCGACGCCCGCTGCGAGGGCGAGCCGCGCCAGCGGACCCGCCCGAAGCGGGAGGCTTCGCCCGGCCACGCGTTGGTTCAACTCGTCCACCGCCCTCCCTCCGTCGGCGGCTCGTCCGTCGCGGCGGTTCGAACCGCCGGCGACGCGACGGGGTACCGCCCGACCGAGTGTACCGCCGCCCCGGCCGCCCGGTAGGATCGCCGGGCCGACCATGACCCGCCATCCGTCCCCGCCCCGCCTCGATTACGACCCGCGGCCGCCGGACGCCCTCCGTCGCCGCCGCCGCACACGCCGGTGGGCGCTCCGGGTCGGGGTGGCCCTGCTCCTGCTCTCGGGCGTCGGGTGGGGGCCGCGGGTCTGGCGGGACGTGCGGGAGCGGTACTGGCTGGACCGGTGCGCCGCCTACGCCGCGCCGGCGGGTCAGGTCGCGTACGACGAGCCGAAGGCGGCGGCCATGTCGACGGCTGTGCCGCCTGCCGGGACCGGACCCGGCCCGGTCCCCGCCGCCGTCGCGGCGGACC
>JAQGHJ010000817.1 GCA_028288905.1 Phycisphaerales bacterium
AACCGATGAAGCGTCCCATAAAATGCCCTCCCAAGTCCAGTCGATCACGCCTAAAACAGGTCGTGCACCTGCATTGACCACCCCGGTACGGCCGTCTCGGCCTCGGCAAACTGTCCGCGGCGGTAGACGGCCATGAACCGACCCACCTTTCGAGTGACCGGTCGCCGCCGCCGGCATCGTGACCTTACCGAACGTGCCCGTCGCCCGTGACCACCCACTTGTACGTCGTCAAATCTGTCGCCCCCATCGGCCCGCGGGCGTGCATCTTGTCGGTGCTGATGCCGATCTCGGCCCCGAGCCCGTACTCGCCGCCGTCGGCGAACCGGGTGCTGGCGTTCACCAGCACGCTGGCCGAGTCCACCTGCTTCACGAACCGGTCGGCCGCCCGCAGGTCGGTCGTCAGGATCGCGTCGGTGTGGTGCGACCCGTGCTCGTTGATGTGCTCGACGGCCGCGTCGAGCGAGTCGACCACCTTCACGCCGGCGACGAGGGCGAGGTACTCCTCGTCCCAGTCGGCGGCTGTCGCGGGCTTGGATGTTGGGAACAGCCGGCGCGCCTCCTCGTCCCCGCGGATCTCCACGCCCTTCGCCGCCAACGCGGCGCAGACTGCCGGCAGCAGCCGGTCGGCCGCGGCGCGGTGGAACAGCAGGTGCTCGACCGAGTTGCACGCGGCCGTGTAGCTCAGCTTGGCGTTCAGGCAGACGTCGACCACCTGCTGCTCGATGCCGGCCGTCGCCGCGTCGACGTAGATGTGGCAGTTGCCGGTGAAGTGCTTCAGCACCGGGATCGTCGACTCCCGCACCACCAGCCGAATCAGGCCCTCGCCGCCGCGGGGGATGACTAGGTCGATGTGCTTGTCCTGCTTTAGCAGCAGGGGAACGAGGGCGCGGTCCGTCTGGTCGACGAACTGAACGGCGGCCGGGTCGATCTCGCTCGCGCGGAGGGCGTCGGCGACGATGCCGACGATCGCCTGGTTCGAGTGGAACGCCTCCTTGCCGCCGCGGAGGATGATCGCGTTGCCGCTCTTGACGCACAGGGCGGCGGCGTCGCTCGTGACGTTCGGCCGGCTCTCGTAGAAGAACAGGACGACGCCCAGCGGCACCCGCCGCCGCTCGACCCGCAGCCCGTTCGGGCGGTTGTACGCCTCGATCGTCTGTCCGACCGGATCGACCTGGGCGGCGATCTGCCCGACGCCGTCCGCCATCGCGGCCACCTTCTTCGCGTCCAGCTTCAGCCGGGCGACGAGCGGGCCGGCCAGCTCGGCCCGGGCGGCGGCGTCCACGTCCAGAGCGTTGGCGGCGAGCAGGGCGTCGGTCTGGCTGCGGAGGGCGGCGGCGATGCGGTCGAGCGCCCGCGACCGGGCGGCGTCGGTCAGCGTCACGAGCTGCCGGGACGCCCGGCGGGCGGCCAAGCCGAGGGTCTGCACGTACGCGGGCCAGTCGGTGCTCATGCCCCGAGTATACAGCGGCCGCGGCAGGGCGGGCCGCCCGGTGGCGGCCGTGGCGCCTCCTGGCGGCCGTCACCGCCGGCGGATGTTGACGTCCACCGTCTTGCGCGGGTCGGTCCAGACGACCCCGTCCGGCAGTTGGGGCTCGATGGGCACGGGGCCCTGCCCGGCGGCGATCACGTTCGGCGGGATCCGGACGTACGCCACCGGGTCCTCCTGCGAACTGGTCAGCTTGTCGATCGCGTCCCGCGGCCCCGACACGGTCACGTTCGCCAGGTTCTCCGGGAAGTCGATCAGGAACTCCTCCCGGAGTTGCTTCGGCGCGGCCAGCCACAGCCGGACGGACCGTAGGGTCTCCTCCTTCACCTCGACCGGCACCACCCGGGCGTTCACCTTCGTCCGCATCAGCTTGACGTACGGGGCGTACTCGGCCGCCACCCCGACCAGGGCGAGCGGGACGTCCGTCAGCGGGATCTCGCGGTCGCCCGTGAGCCGCTTCCCGAGCACGCTCGCCACGTCCGCCTCGACCCGGATCCCCGTCATCGGGTCCGACAGCAGTCGTCCCGGCCCGGTCACTTCGACCGTCGGCGGGTCGAACACCGGCGGGCGGACGTTCCCCACCGCCTGCGCCTGGTCGGCGGGCAACTGCACGGGGAACGACTTGGTGACGATCTGGTCCACGACGACCACGAGCTCGACCGGCGACACGACGTCGACGGTGATGCCGGCGTCGGTAAACCGTTTGTCGTCCCGAATCCGGATCGCCTGGATCGACTGCCTCCCCAGCCCGGTCGTCCGGTCCAGAACGATCTCGATCGGGCGGTTGTTCTGCGGATCGAACTTCGCCCTGATCGCGTCCCGGTCGACGTTCGACGGCGGGCCGATCAGCGTCGCCACCACGTTCCCGTCCCCCTCCAGGCGGACCACCTTCGACGGGTCTCCGGACACGACGCGGACTGGGAGCGTCACCCCCTTGAGCTGCACCTGCTGCTGCCGCTCGGCGTAGATCCAGATCAGGATGGTGAGCGGGACCACCCAGAGCATCGTCTGGAACGCGCCGGTGAACTTCTCCCGCGACACGTGCTCCTCGGTCCACCCGCGGACGAAGGCGACCGCCCGGTTCGGGCGACGGCGGAGCGGCCGGGGCTCGGCCGCGTCGGTGCGAGCGCGCGGGGACTCGTCGTCGCGGGCGGCGGGAGGCGGCGGGGCATCGGGCATGGCAGGGGCCTCGGGAGGTCGATTTGGTGGCCGCCGTAGCCGGGGCCGCGGCGGCTAGCTGATGATTGTAGTGCCGCGGACTTGGTCGGCATCCCGGAACGGCCGGCCGGGCGGCTTTCCACCTCTCCCACCGGGAGAGGTCGTCGCGGCGCAGTCGCGGCGGGTGAGGGGAGCCGGCGGGGCGATTAGCCCTCGAACTCGCGACCAAACGTTGGCTGGCTCGAAACCACGTCGACTGCTCGCCCCCCTCACCCCCGCCCACTCCTGGCGGGAGAGGGAGGCGCGGCCGCGCAAGCTCCGGCCAACTCTTCTTACCCTGGCCACTCGCTTTACCCGCGTGCCCCGAAGAACCGCCCGCGCTCCCGCTTGCCGAGCAGCTCTTGGAGCAGCCCGCGGAGGCCGTCGGGCGTGAGCTTGCGGATCAACTGGCCCCGCTCGGCGATGCTGACGTCACCGGTCTCCTCGCTCACGACCAGCACGACCGCGTCGCTGTCCTGGCTCATGCCGACGGCCGCCCGGTGCCGGGCCCCGAGCTCCCGCTCCAGCTCCCCGCTCTCGGCCATCGGGAACTGCACGCCGGCGTACGCGATCCGGCCGCCGCTGATGACGACGCCCAGGTCGTGCAGCGGACTGTTCGGCCAGAAGATGGTGTTCAGCAGGTCTGCCGTCAGCTCCGCGTCGAGGGGGGTCCCGTTATCCTCGGCCAGCGTCCCGAGCGGGGTGTCCCGCTCGATCGCGATGACGGCACCGATCTTCCGCCGGCTCAGGAACGTGGCCGCCTCGATCAGCGCCTCGACGTCCTCGCTCACCCGCTCGGAGTACCCGCGGAAGATCGGCAGCGTCTCCCCGAGCCGCATCAGCGCCCGCCGCAGTTCCGGCTGGAAGGCGATGCCGATCGCGAACGTCGCCCCGAGCAGGAACTTCTCGTACAGGAACCGCAGCCGGGTCAGGTCCAGCCGCTGGTCGAGCAGCCCGACGATCAGGTACAGGCTGACGAGGACGAACGCGATCCCGCGGAGCATCCGGGCCCCGCGGGTTCCGCGGAGGAACCGGACGCCCCAGTACACGACCAGCCCGATCAACAGCAGCTCGATCGCGACCCGCCACCACTGATAGGTGGCGAGCGACCGCATGAAGCTCTGGAAGTTGAACAGGTCGTTGCGCATCGGCGGTGAAGCGAGGGCGACGGTGCGAAGGCGGCGGACT
>JAQGHJ010000870.1 GCA_028288905.1 Phycisphaerales bacterium
CGGTCTGGGTCCGGCTATCCGCCACGGCTTGCTGGCTCTCCAACACCCGCCGCTCGGCGTCGAGGACCGACAGGAAGTCGCCGATGCCGCCGTTCTCGTAGCTTTGGCGGGCCAGGTCGCTGGCGACGCGGCTGCTGGCCTCGGCCTCGATCAGGTGGCTGAGCCGGGCCGCCTCGAACGCGTACCCCGCGAGAGCCGCCTGGACCTCCTCCAATGCCGACAGCACGGCCTGCTGGAACCCCGCCGCCTGGGCGTCGGCCGCCGCCCCGGCGGCGCGGACGCGGGCCTGTACCCGGCCGAGGTCGAACGCCGCCCACGTCAGCCGCGGGCCGAAGCCGAACGCGTCGGACCCGCGGCCGAGGTTGCCGAGCTGGGTGGCCTCGCCGCCGAACGAGCCGACGAACGTCAGCCGCGGGTAGAGGTCGGCCGTCTGCACGCCGACGCGGGCGGTGGCGGCCGCCAGAGTCCGCTCGGCCACCCGCACGTCGGGGCGGCGGCGGATCATCCCCGCCGGGTCGCCGATCGCGACCATCCGAGGGACGCCGGGCAACGCGGCCGGCGCGTCCCGCAGCGTCCCGACCAGCGCCGCCGGCGGCCGACCCGTGAGGACGCTCAGCCGGTACGCGGCCAGCTCGACGGCCCGTTCCAACGCCGGAATGGTGGCCAGCGTCGTCTCCAGCTGCGACTTCGCCCGGGACGAGTCCAGCACCGTCCCCCGCCCGCCGTTCAGCAGGTCGAGCGTCAGCTGGTGCGTTCGCCGCTGGTTGTCGGCATTTTCCCGGGCGATCCGCAGGCTCTCTTGGCTGCCGCGCAGGTCGGCGTAGTTGTACGCCAGCTCCGCGACGACGCTGAGCCGCACGAAGCGGAGCTGCTCGTCCCCCCGCTGCACCTCCGCCCGCCGCGCCTCGACTTCCCGCCGCAGGCCGCCGAACAGGTCCAGCTCCCAGGTGGCGTCGAACCCGGCGGAGTAGAGGTCGCGGTTGCGGTCCGCACCGAAGGCGTTCGGTCGGCTGAACCGCTGCCGCTGGTACCCGCCGTCCGCCGTGACGATCGGCGCCTGCTCGAAACGCGACTGGACCAGTAGCTCCCGGGCCTCGCGGAGGTTCGCCCTGGCGCGGGCGACGTCCCAGTTGTGCCCGAGCGCGTCGTCCGCCAACCCTGTCAGGACCGGGTCGCCGAACGCCGCCCACCACCGCGTCACCGGCTCTTCGTCGGTCCGGAAGGTCGGCCCCGAAGTCGGGCGCGTGGCTGGCGCGGTGACAGCGAACGCAGCGGGCGAGGCGGTAGCGGGCTGCTTGTAGTCTGGGCCGACCGTGCACCCGCCTGTCAGCGCGAGCACTGATGCCGCGGCGGAAACGACGGCCATCCTGGTGTGGCGGTCAAACATGGTGTTCCCCCGTGACGCCGGCGAGCGCCTGCCCGTTGAGCGGTGCGGGTGCGGTGCCCCCCGCGGCGTGGCTGGTGGGCGCTGGGGCCCGGCGGCCGCGGGCCGTCAGCCAGCGGACGACGACGTAGAACACCGGGGTGAAGATCAGCCCGAAGAACGTCACCCCGAGCATGCCGCTGAACACGGCCGTCCCCAGGGCGCGGCGGAGCTCGTACCCGGCCCCGTGGGAGACGACCAGCGGCACGACGCCGAGGATGAACGCGAACGACGTCATCAGGATGGGCCGAAGCCGCGTACGGCCTGCCTCCACGGCCGCCGTGACGCGGTCGCTGCCCCGCTCCTCCTCCTCCTTGGCGAACTCGACGATCAGGATGGCGTTCTTGCAGGCCAGCCCGACGAGCACCACGAATCCGATCTGGGTTAAGACGTTGTTGTCCATCCCGCGAAACCACACGCCGGCGATGCCGCACAACAGGCACATCGGCACGATCAGGATGATGACCAGGGGTAGCGACCAGCTCTCGTACAGCGCCGCCAGGGACAGGAAGACGAACAGCACGCACAGCGGGAAGATGAACAGCCCGGTGTTGCCGGCGAGAATCTGCTGGAAGTACAGCCCGGTCCAGGTGAAGCCGTAACCCTGCGGCAGGGTCTTCTTGGCGGCCGCCTCCATCGCCTCGATCGCCTGCGAACTCGACCCGCCCTTGCCGACGTCGCCGTTGATCTCGGCGGAGGGGAACAGGTTGTACCGGGTCACGAACTCGGGCCCGGTGACCTGGCGGAACGTCGTCAGGGAGCCGAGCGGCACCATCGCCCCCTTGTCGCTGCGGGCCCGGAGCTTGCCGATGTCGCTCGGCTCCAGCCGGTGGGCGGCGTCGGCGGCGGCCGTCACGCGGAACGGGCGGCCGAAGATGTTGAAGTCGTTCACGTACCGGGACCCGACGTTCACCTGTAGCTCGTCCAACACCCGCCCTGTCGGCACGCCGAGCATCTCGGCCCGGGTGCGGTCGATGTCGGCGTACACCTGCGGGGAGCCGGCGCGGAACTGGGTGAAGACCGACGACAGCCGGCGGTCGGTGTTAGCCGCCGCGGACACGTCGGCGGCGAGCGTGGCCAGCGCCGCGCTGCCCCGGCCGGACCGGTCCTGCACCTCGAACGCGAACCCGCCGAGGGTGCCGATGCCGGGTACGGTGGGCGGCGGGATGACGAAGACGGCCGCGTCCTTGATGTCGGCGAGCCGCTTGTTCACCTCCGCCATCATCGCCTTCTGGTCCAGACGGAGGGCGTCGCGGTCGGCGAACGGCTTGAGCGACATGTACACGACGCCGGCGTTCGTCGCGTTCGTCTGGGTTGCCCCCGATAGGCCGGAGAACGCGACCACCTTCAGGGCCCCGGGCGTGTCGACCAGCCGCCGGCTCACCTCCCGGACCACGGCGTCGGTCCGCTCGAGCGATGACCCGTCGGGCAGCTGGATCGCCATGATTAGGTAGCCCTGGTCGCTGGCCGGGACGAACCCGGTCGGCACGGAGCGGAAGAGTTGGCCCGTGAGCAGCAGCAGCCCGCCGTAGACGACCACGACGACGATCGCCAGCCGGGCCGCGTACCGCACCACCGAGGCGTACGCGCTGCCGCTGGCGTCGAACGCCCGGTTGAACAGCCGGAAGAA
>JAQGHJ010000873.1 GCA_028288905.1 Phycisphaerales bacterium
CCCCGGATCGTTCCGGGGCGTTGCCCCGGCGTGGGAGGAGGCGGTGTCCCGCAAGCGGGGTCACTTCGAGTTCGGGAGATCGCGCGACCTCGCCCGCCCCCCCTCATTCCCATCCTCTCCCGGAGCAAGAAGGGGAGCCCGACAGGGCGTTCGACCTGTAGTGTGTTCGAGATGCCTGTGCCGCGAGCGGTGCGGTGCCCGACATCACCACCGCACCCTTCACAGCCGCCGCCCGCCCGGCGGCGGCTTCACCGTCGGGCCGGTCGTCACCAGGCCGGCGAGCGCGCCGGTGATCCGGTCGATCGTCCGCCCGACCACGCCCCGGCCGGCCATCTGGGCCTTGGCGGCGGTCGGGTCGACGACGCCCTCGGTCAGCCCGATCGTCAGGCCGATGCACTCGCTCGTGTCCTCCGGGCTGTCGATCGCGATCACCCGCCCGGGGCCGAGCAGCCGCTCCCAGAACGCCCGCACCTTCGGGTCCCGCCCGCCGCTGGCCCCGCCGGGGATGAGGAAGAACAGGTGGTACCGCTCGGCCGCCTCGGCCGCGATCCGCTCCAGCGGGACGTCCGCCTCCAGGGCGGCGTGGTCCCCGATCAGCCGGCGGACCTCGGCCCGGCTGACGGCCGGGTACGCCAGCTCGTCCCCGATCATGAACAGGTACCCCTTCCGCCCGCGCTTCTCGTAGCAGTCGGTCGCCGTGTGCCGGGCGGCCAGGTACATCGTCAGCTCGTAGCTCTCGGTGTTCTGCCCGCCGCCGCCGCCCTCGAGGACCATGTTCTCCAGGTTCTGGTCCATCCGGTTGTCGGACTCGAACTGCCCGACCTGCAGCGGCACCCGGTCGCACGTCGCGTCCCCGACGGCGGCGAACAGGATCTGCGGGTCCGGCAGGTACCGGTGCCCCAGCAGCAGCTCGTGCAGCCGGGGCAGGTCGGCGTGGATGCCGCGGACGACCGCCCCCATGCTCCCGGTCACGTCCAGCCCGATGATGACGGCGTTGGAGTCCGGGTGGTCGGGGTTGTCCCGGCTCTCGCGGAGCCGGAGCCCGTGCGGGTCGAGCGTCTGGTGCGGCCGGAGGTGGCCGGACCGGTGGGCGTCGGCGCTGTACGCGAACGCGTCCCCGCCGCCGCCGGCGACAGCCGCGACCCGGGCGTGGTAATCCGTGGCAGACCAGCTTCCGCTTCCCATGGCGCACCTCCCGAAATGGCGTGTGTGAATCCGTTCGTGTGGCGGACGTTCGCGGGGCGGGGGGAACCACTCGACGCGAAGGCGCGAAGAGCGCGAAGGAAGACGCGAAGAGGAGGAATTGCTGTGGGTAGGGTGTCCTTCAGGACACCGTTCCGGGCCGCGCGGGCTCGGTCAATGCCGTCGCCCCGTCCCGCCGTCGCACCGATTGTCGCAACCGGTAGCGTTTTGTAGCGTCTGCCCTGTTCAGGGGTGAGCGGGGCTTTCCCGCAGGACCCATTGTGCCGATGCCCTCACCGGAAGTCGGCCGTTTTCCCGGCCGCACCCCGACGGGGCGAGCGCGGGAAGAGGTATCGTGCCTCTCACGCCACCGTGCCGGTCCGACCCGCCGGGCGGCGGCGGTGTCCTGCCCGCGTCTGCTCTTCTTCGCGTCTTCCTTCGCGCTCTTCGCGCCTTCGCGTCGCGTGTGTCCCCGCCGGTCAGGCCCTCCGCTTCGGCGGCAGGGCGAGCGGCACGAACTGCCGCGGGCCCCACAGGGCGTGGATCAGGCCGTCGAAGTCCGCCAGCAGCCGGCCGGCGTCCGGCCGGGCGTTCGGGCCGAACCCGGCGCACCGCTGGAAGTACCGGGCGATCGCCGGGTCAACGGTCGCGGGCACGGACAGGTTCAGCGGGTCCCCGCCCATCAGCTCGACCATGCTCCGGGCGGCCAGCGCGACGTCGAGGGACGGCAGCGGGAAAAGCCCCGGGTCCCGGGCCGGGGCACCCTGGGCGGACCGCTCCCGCCGGTACCACGCGTTGTACGAACCGGCCATCGCACGGACCCCGCGGCCGCCGAACGCCGGCGCCGCGCACCCCCACCCGACGAGCACGACCCGGTGTCCGTGCGGCTCGACGAGCACGTGGGGCGGCAGGACGGCCCCGTGGACGACGCCGGTCGCGTGGGCGAACCCGAGCACGGTCAGCACCCGCCGCCAGACCCACGCCGCGTGCCGCGGGTCGAGCCCGGCCAAGTAGGCGGCCCGGACGTCGGCCAGCGTGTACAGCTCGTCGGCCGGCGACCGGATCTCCGGGTGGACCCGGAACACGGTCGCCTGCCGCGGCACAGTCGGGCGGGGCGGGCCGCCGCCGCGGTCATCGGCGGCCGACGGGTCATCCCCGGCCATCCCGAACGTCGCCTCGGGGAACGGCAGGAACGGCTTGAACCGGTGGTCCGGATCGGCCGCGAACAGCCGCCGGAGCGTGGCGGCCTCGTTCGCCAGCAGGTCGTTCGCCCGGGCGTCCCGGGCCACCTTCAGCACGCCCTCGACCTCGGCCGGGCCGTCGTAAAACCGGCACCGGTACACGGCGCTGACCGACCCGACGGCCACCCGGTCGAGCACTCGGAAGACGCGGCCGCCGACCGGCACGTCCACCGGCGCCCGGTCGACCGCCGCCCGCGCGACGTCCGCCAGCCCGCACCGCGGGCAGAACCGCGCCCCGGCCCGCACCGGGCTCCGGAAGCAGCGGGGGCAGGCGGGCAAGGTGGGCGTCACGGGCGACTCCGGCTTCAAAGTGTACGAATCACACTATCAATATTGGTCCGGTGCGGGCGGAAGGCAAGCGGGAAATGCCCTGCCTCACGGATGTGCCGCTCCGTTGGGTCCCTCGGCGGACGCGCCGCCGGCGGTCCGGCGGCGCGGCCCGTCTTCCGGAGAGGGCGGGGGTGAGGGCAGCCTTATGCGCCCCCTTTCCGCTGGCCCGATGGCGGGGGGCCCGTTCGACGCTCACCCTCACCCGCCCGGGCTGCGCCCGGACGACCTCTCCCGGAGGGAGAGGTGGGAAAGTTGCCACGCCGGCCCGCCCGCCCTCACTTCTTCTCGTCCTTCTTCTTCCCGCCGAACACGCCCTTCAGCGCGTCCCCCGCCTCCTTCGCGGCCGCCTTGGGGTCCTGATTGGCGGTGTCGAGCGCCCCCTTCACCGCGTCGGCCGGGTTCGTCGTCGGGCCGCCGGTGACGCCTTGTAGGGCAGACCCCAAGGCCTTGCCCGGATCCTTCATCGCGTCCCCGCTCAGCAGCGACCCGACGAGCTTGCCGGCCTCGCCCGGCAGGTACTTCTGGGCGACCTCGCTCAGGTTCCCGTTCAGCAGCGCCCGCAGCTCGGCCGGCACGCCGCCGCCCTCGCCCGCCTTGGCCGCCAGCGTGGTGACCAGTTCGGTCACGATCTGCTTGACGGCCGCCCCGTTCTGGGCCCCGTCCGAGTTCCCGACGTTCTTCATCTCGAACGACGGGACCGACACCGGGATCTCCTCCTGCAGCCCCGGGATGCCCGGGCGGATGACGACGGTCGGGTCCTTGACCGAGATCGAGTCGATGATGAGCCGGAGCTTCTCCCCCTCGGCCGACGGCTGCGACGGCTGCCCGGGCTTCGGCGGCGGCAGGTTGTCGGACAGCGCCTTGATGTTGAACCTTCCGCCGACCTGCTCCAACAGCAGCTTCGGCCGGTCGATCGTGATCGCCTGCACCCGGACCGGGTCACTTCTGAGCTGGCCGTAGCTGACCTTCAGGTCCAGCCCGCCGAGCTCCAGCATCGGCTTGGCCGAAAACCCGGGCGGGGACGCGACCTTGTAGTCCCGCAGGCTCAGGCTCCCGCCGAGCGGGCTGAAGCTGGCGCTCTGGAGGGCGGTCTGGAGGTTCAGCGACTTCGTCGACTGCTGCTCGACCTGCCCGCGGATGATCCCGTTGAGGCTCAGGAACAGCACGACCCCGCCGGCCACGACCAGCAGGAAGATGACCACGAACGCCCACTTGAACCACTTCCGCATGGCGAGGCTCCTAGGTACCCGCGGCCGAGCGGCGGCGGCGACGGCCCG
>JAQGHJ010000924.1 GCA_028288905.1 Phycisphaerales bacterium
GCGTCCGAGCGACGGCCGTATGCTTCGCGAGTTACATCGGCACGGGCCGGGGCCAGCCTTGAAGAGATTATCGGGCGGGGATGGCGTGACCGCGGCGGGGCCTGCCCCGCCGCGGTCACGCCATCCCGTTCGCCGTCAGCCAGTCCATGACCTCTTTGTCGTGGCCCTCAGGCTTCACCTTCTCGAACACGTGGGCCACCTTCCCGTCCTTGTCGATGACGAACGTCACCCGGGCCGCCCCCCAGTACGTCTTGCCGTACATGCTCTTCTCCTGCCACGCCCCGTACGCCGCGGTGACCGCGTGGTCGGCGTCTGCCAAGAGCGGGAAGTTCAACTCGAACTTCTCGGCGAACTTCGTCACGTCCTTCACCGGGTCCGGGCTCACCCCGACGACCGGTACGGCCGCCTTCTTGTACCCGGCGATCGCGTCGCGGAACCCGCACGCCTCCTTCGTGCAGCCGGGCGTGTCGGCCTTCGGGTAGAAGTAGACGACGACAGGCTTGCCGGCGAAGCCCTTGAGGCTGACGGACTGGCCGGTGCTGGACGGGAGGTCGAAGTCGGGGGCCGGCGTGCCGACCGCGGGGTAGGTGGGGGAGTCTGCCATGCCGGCATGGTAGGGCCGGCTCACCACGGAGGCACGGAGACACGGAGGCCCACTTGATACGCCTGGCCGACCCGCAACCTAACAAGTCGACGTGGTTGAGGGTGGAACACAACGGCCGGGGGTTCGGTCTGACCTCCGTGACTCCGTGCTTCCGTGGTGAGTTCACCCGCCGTGCCACAGGTACCCCGCGAACGCCGCCGCAGTCAGGTACATGAGCGGGTGGACGTCGCGGAACCGCAGGCTCAGCACCTTGATCGCGACGAACGTCAGGAATCCGAACGCTATGCCGTGGCTGATGCTGTAGGCGAGCGGGATCGTCAGCAGTGTGACGAACGCCGGGATGGCCGTGTCGTAGTCCTCGAAGTTCACCTTCGCGAACTGGCCGGCCATGTAGAACCCGACCAGGATCAGGGCCGGGGCCGTCGCTTGGGCCGGCACAACGCCCAGCAGTGGCGCGGCGAAGATCGACAGGAGGAACAACGCCCCCACCGCGACCGAGTGAAGCCCGGTGCGCGCTCCCTCGGCCACCCCGGCGGCCGACTCGATGTAGCACGTCGCGCTGCTGGCCCCGAGCAGCCCGCCGACCGACGCGCTGAGGGAGTCGACGACGAGCACCCGGCGAAGCCCGGGGAAGTTGCCGTCCCGGCCGGCGAGCTTCGCCTCGTCGGCAATTGCGGTGACGGTGCCGAGCGTGTCAAAGAAGTCGACCATCACGAGCGTCAGCAGCAGCGGGACGAACGGCACGCCGGTCGGCGACCGGCCGAACAGGCCCCGGAACGCCCCGCCCACGTCCGCGTGGAACGCCGCCTCGAAGCTCGGCAGCGCCGGCCGCCCGGGCTTGCCGGCCACGCCGAGGCAGAGGGCCAGCCCGGTGGCGGCCGCGATGCCGAAAAGCAGCGCCCCCTTCACCCGCCGGGCGGCCAGCCACGCGGTGACGACCAGACCAGCGGCTGCGACGAGCGTCGGCGGGGCCGTTAGCCTGCCGACGCCCAGCGGCGGCCCGCCGGCCGACCCGACCACCACGAAGCCGGCGTTCGTCAGCCCGATGAACGCGATGAACAGGCCGATCCCGGCCCCGATCGCCAGCCGCAGGTCGTGCGGGATCGCCCGCAAAATCGCCTCCCGTAGCCCGATCAGGACGAGAACGAGGACGAGCAGCCCGTCGACCACGACCAACCCCATCGCCGTCTGCCACGAACCGGTAGCCGGGGCGAGCCCGAACGCAACCGTCGCGTTCAACCCCATCCCGGCTGCGAGGGCGATCGGGAAGTTCGCGTACAGCCCCATCCCGATCGAGCAGACCCCGGCCGCCAAGGCCGTGCAGGCGACCGCGGACCCGAACGGGACGCCGGCCTTGGCCAAAATGGTCGGGTTCACGAACAGGATGTAGGCCATCGTCAGGAACGTAGCCGCTGCCCCCCGGAGCTCCGCCCCGACGGTCGACCCGCGGGCCTTCAATTGAAACGTGCGTTCGAGGAGTGACATGGGCGGGTGCTCGGGAGCGGCGCGGCCGGGCGGTTCGGCGCGCAGAGAATAAACTGCCCGCCACCCGCCGCAAGCCGTTCTCCCCGTGGCACGGGTTTGCAACCCGTGTCTCCGCTCCCAACGGCGACCAGTATCCCCAACGGTGTTCCGGTCCGTGCGGTGGGAGGCCGCACGGGTTACAAACCCGTGCCACGGGGAGAGCGGCCGGCCCTCTTCCACGCATTAGCTTCCAGCGCCTAGCTTCCGACTTCTCGCCCCAATGTCTTCCGTCGAACTGCTCGTCATCCTGCTCGTCGTCACCGCCGCCCTGGCGTGGCTCGCCCACCGGGTTCGGGTGCCGTACCCGATCTTCCTGACGCTGGCCGGGCTCGGCATCGGGGTGCTCGGGATGCGGCTGGGGCCGAACGCCCCGACCGTCCGGCTGCACCCGGACGTCGTGTTCCTGATATTCCTGCCCCCCCTGCTGTACCACGCCGGGCTGCTGACGAGTTGGCGGGACTTCCGGGCGAACCTCCGGCCAATCTCGTTCCTGGCGATCGGGCTCGTGCTGTTCACGACCGTCGCGGTCGCGGCCGTCGCCCACTACGCGATCGGCATGCGGTGGGACGCGGCGTTCGTGCTCGGGGCGATCGTCAGCCCGCCGGACGCGATCGCCGCCACCGCGATCACCCGCCGGCTCCGGGTGCCCCGCCGGGTCGTCACTATCCTGGAGGGCGAGTCGCTGGTGAACGACGCTAGCGCGCTGATCGCGTACCGGTTTGCAGTGGCGGCCGTCGTGGCCGGGGAGTTCTCGCTCGGGCGGGCGGCCGGGGCGTTCGTGATGACGGCGGTCGGCGGGGTGTGCGTCGGGTACGCGGTTGGGCGGGCGTTCGTCTGGCTCCGCCCGCGGCTGCACGACCCGGCCGTCGAAGGCGTTGCCGCCCTGCTGATCGCGTACGTAGCGTACCTGCCGGCGGAGTGGCTGCACGCGTCCGGCGTGCTGGCGGCCGTCACGGCCGGCGTGTACGTCGGGCGGCGGGTGCCGCAGATCACCGGCAGCTCGACCCGACTCCGTCTTTACGCCGTCTGGGACACGCTGGAGTTCGTGCTGAACGGGCTCGTGTTCATCCTGATCGGGCTCCAGATCCCCGAAGTCGTCCGCGGGCTCGGCGGGTATTCGTGGCCGGCGCTTATCGGCTACTCCGCCGCCGTCTCGGCCGCGGCGATCGTGGTGCGGCTGCTGTGGGTGTTCCCGGCGACGTACATGACCCGGCTGCTGCCGGTCATCCGCCGACACGACCCGACCCCGGCCTTCGGG
Source organism: Phycisphaerales bacterium (assembly GCA_028288905.1). Lineage (GTDB taxonomy): Bacteria > Planctomycetota > Phycisphaerae > Tepidisphaerales > Tepidisphaeraceae > Humisphaera. The sequence continues at coordinate 3,387 of JAQGHJ010000924.1, forward strand.
CCGGTGTTCCTGATCGCCTGGGTCGGGCTGCGGGGCATCGTGTCCCTCGCGGCCGCCCTCGCCCTGCCGACGGTGCTGGAGGACGGCGTCACCCCGTTCCCGCACCGCGACCTGATCGTGTTCCTCACGTTCGCCGTCATCCTCGCCACCCTCGTCGGGCAAGGGCTGACCCTGCCGTGGGTCATCCGCCGGCTCGACCTGCCGGCCGACCACGTCGGCGAACAGGAGGAAGAACTGGCGAGGCTCGAGACGACGAACGCCGCCCTCGCCCGGCTGCACGTCCTGTCATTCACCGGCGAAATCGCCGACGACGTGATCGAGCGAGCCCGCGTACCGTACGAGCAGCGATTGCAGTACTACGGCCCCCGCCGCCGCGGCATCCGGTCGGACGGCGGCGACGCGATCTGCCGCTCAGACGCGCAGGTCGCCCGGGTGGCGATCGGGGCCGAGCGGGAGATGCTCGTGCGGCTACGGGACGAGGGGGCGATCGGCGACGACACGCTCCGCCGCATTCAGACGGAGCTCGACCTGCAGGAGGCCCGGCTGGGGTCGGACGAGGAAGAGTAGAAGCGGCACCGACTGAACGACAGGTGATTGCCGCGTGTATCCCCCGGCCGCCGCCGCCCCGCATGTCATCCTGAGCGGAGCGAAGGACCTCTCGTCCACCGCGCGACCGGGTTAGCAGTTCGGGGAGCGTGGATTGTGAATGGGTGCCCCTCGCGCCCCCAACGGCGAAGGGCCACTCTTTCGCAGTCCACCGCCCCTGAACTGCTGGCCTGGCCGCGCGGGTGGACGAGAGGTCCTTCGCTCAGCTCAGGATGACAAACGGAGGCCGCCTACGCCCGGTCCGCCCCGCCCCTACTTCTTCGTCGGCTTGACGTATGCCGCCGACAGGCTGGCCGCCTCGGCGGCGGCGAACTGGTCCTTCATCTTGTCCCCGCCGAACGTCTTGCACGTCACGAGCAGGAACCGCGCGCCGACCGCCCGGTACAGGTGGAGTTGCTCGCCCGGCTTGCCGTCCTTGGCCGTGAACCGCTCGCGTATGCGGATGACCCACCGGTCGTCCTTTTCCACGGCCGGGTCCTGGGTCGGCTTGTCCCCCGACTTCGCCCGGTTCTGCTTCATCAGCAAGATCATCTTTGGGGCCAGCTCGGGCTTGATCACCTGGTCGGTCGGCAAGGCTTCGACGGACAGCATCGCCGAGTGGTCGGCGGACACCCACACGTTGCGGTTCGGAGTGCGGTTCTTCTCCGA
>JAQGHJ010000958.1 GCA_028288905.1 Phycisphaerales bacterium
TTAAAGTAGAAGAGCCAGCTCGTCGCCCCGGCCAGTCCGGACAGGGCGATCATCGCCAGCGGCCTGCCGCCGAGGGCGGACAGCTTGGCGAACGCCCCGGTCCCGGCGGCGGCGGCGACGAGCAGGACGGTCATCAGCGCGCTGCGGACGGCCGTCGCCAGCGTCGGGTCGACGTCCCTCATCCCGAGCTTGCCGAAAATCCCGACGAACGCCGCGGCCACCGCCGACAGCACGGCGTACAGGAACCAGCGTTGGGTGAGCATGACGCGGATTGTGACGGCAGATGCGGCGGGCGCGTAGTGCCTGCGTGTCGCGGGCGGCGGCCCGGCCGCCTTAGCGGTCGCGCCACGCCCGGCCCGCCCCAAACGTCCACCGAAACCCGCCCCGCTTGACACCCCCGGTCGTCGATCCTCTATATTAAGGGTGACGATGAGCGTGCCGGTCGTGTCCATTTTCTCCACCGCCGACTACGAAGGTCAGATCCGCCGGGCCGCCGACCTGCTGGCGGCCGGGCGGCTGGTCGTGCTGCCGACGGAGACCGTCTACGGGGCGGCCGGGCTGCTGACGAAGCCGGAGGCGCTGGCGGCGCTGAAGCGGATCCGCGGCGGGGGGTCGGGGCAGGCGTCGCCGACGACGCCGTCGTCCGACGACTCGGCCGGGCACGCCAAGCCGTTCACGATCCACCTGGCCGACCCGGCCGACGCCGCCGCGGTGCTCGGGGACGTCGGGGATCTGGGCCGGCGGATGATGCGGAAGCTGTGGCCCGGCCCGGTCGGGCTGGTGTTCGACGTGCCGGCCGACCGCCGGGCCGCCGTCGCCGCGGCCCTGGGCGTCGCCGAGGGCGACCTGTACGACCGGGACGGCACGATCACCCTCCGCTGCCCGGACGACCTCGTCGCCCAGGAGGTGATCGGGCGGGCCGGCGGCCCGGTCGTGCTGACGGCCGCCGGCGGCGGGGCGTCGTCCTCCCAGGCATCCCCGGCGGCCGACATCGCCCGGACGCTGGACGGGCAGGTCGACCTCGTGCTCGACGCCGGCCCGACCCGGTTCCACCAGCCGTCGACCATCCTGCGGGTGACCGGGGACGGGTACAAGATCGTCCGCAAGGGCGTGTACGACGAGCGGATCGTCGAGCGGCTGCTGCGGACGACGATCCTGTTCGTGTGCAGCGGCAACACGTGCCGCAGCCCGATGGCCGAGGCGATCGCCCGGCACCTGCTGGCCGAGGCGAACGGGGTGCCGGACGGGCAGCTCGAGCAGAAGGGAATCACCGTCGCGTCGGCCGGGGCGTACGCGATGCCGGGCAGCCGGGCGACGCCGGCCGGTGTCGACGCGGTGAAGGCGCTGGGGGCGGACCTGACGACCCACCGGTCCCGCCAGCTGACGCCGGAGCTGATCCACCAGGCGGACATGATCTTCGCGATGGGCCGCGGGCACGCGGCGGCCGTCGCCGCGATGGCCCCGTCGGCCCGGTCCAAGGTCGCCACGCTCGATCCCGAAGGGGACATCGAGGACCCGATCGGCGGGGACCCCGGGCTGTACCAGAGCCTGGCCGGCGAGCTGCGGCGGCTAATCGAGCGGCGGCTGAGCGAGCGGGAGCTTTTGCGGGCCACCTAGCCCCGCGGCCGGTCGAACGGCGGCGCGACGCCCGCGCCTCCCGGACCCGCCGCCCGGCGGGTCCCTGGCGAATCGTGCGACGTACGTGAGCGGTCGGAAGGACCCGAACCCCCATGCGGATAGCCGTGGCGTGCGACCATCGCGGGTACGAGGCGAAGCGCCGGCTGACGCCGGTGCTCAAGGCCGGCGGCCACGCGGTCGAGGACTTCGGGTGCGACGGGGTGGCCGCGGTCGACTACCCGGACTTCGCCGCGCCGGTCGCCCGGGCGGTAGCGGAGGGGCGGGCGGACGTCGGCATCCTGATGGACGGCAGCGGGATCGGGATGTGCGTGGCGGCGAACAAGGTCCGCGGGGCCCGGGCCGCCCTCGTGTACGACCACGTGACCGCCCGCCGGGCCCGCGAGCACAACCACTGCAACGTCCTGTGCCTCGGGTCCGACCTGCTCGGGGAAGACCAGGTCCGCCAGATCGTCGACATCTTCCTCTCCACCGGCTTCGGCGACGGCCGGCACGCCCGGCGGACCGAGAAGGTGTGCAAGGTCGAGACCGAGGAGTGCGGGCCGCCGCCGGCGGCGAAGCCGGCGGGGTAAGCATCATCGGGCCGCGTCGGTTAAGGCGAGCAGCAATCGCGGTGAGGAAAGGGCGAAGCGGGTAGGCCGGCCGAGCGTGTACCGTCCCACCTCAGGGTCGCAAACGGGCAACCGATGGGTCTAGAAAAACTTCCGCTTGAGCCGGACGACAACCCGGCCCACCAGCCGCAGCTCGGGTGGAAGATCCGACCGTGGATGTGGTGGGCATTCTGGGGACTGATGGGCTTATCGCTGCTCGTGAAGGCGACCGGCGGTTATCTGTTCTGACGAGGCAGCCTCGCGCCGAGGCCCCGCGGCGGACATTACTAAAATCCGGTTCCGACCTATAGATGCCCGGCCTCCGATACTGCTCGGATCATTCCTCCGCCTCACCCCACCACCGTCTCCGCGTGGTCGACCCGGTCGGCCATCCGCCACAGCAGCAGGATCGGCAGTACCCGGCCGAGCACCATCATCCCGGCCAGGATCATCAGCGGCACCTTCACCTGGACGATCGCGTCGTGGGCCAGCCCGCTGTTGCTCGTCGCGCTGACGGCCAACGCCAGCAGCCGGTCGCCCGGCACCTCCGGGGCGGCCCAGAGCAGCCCGGCCAGGCCGACGCCGACGACGCCGGCGAACCCCATCGCCCACAGCAGGGCGAACCCGCACTCCGGCGGCTGCCGCTCGCCGTCGGCCCCGCGGCGGGCGGCGGTGCCGAGCAGGTACAGGGTCGTCAGCTTCAGCCCGCCGCCGGTGCCGGCCGGGCCGGGGCCCGCGGCCATCAGCAGCGTCAGCACCCACCCGGCCGCCCGCGGCAGGGCGGCGAGCGTGCCCGGCTCCAGCGGGAACCCGCCCGACCGGGCGTTCAGCGACAGCACCGACGCGTCGACGACGAGGCTCCGCAGCGCCCGCCCGTCGGCCGGCGTCCACCCGCCGCCCGTGAGCCCGCCCCACAGCAGCGACGCGAACCGCTCGTCGAACGCCAGCAGGAGGACGGCCCCGACGCCGTACGCCGCCGCCGACAGCCCGAGCACCAGCTTCGTGTGCGGCAGCAGGCTTGTCGTCCGCCCCGTCGCCCGGTCGTACAGGTCGAGGACCACCGGCAGCCCGAGCCCGCCGAGCACGCTCAGCGGCAGCAGCACGACCTGCGTCTGCCACCCGTCCCCCCGCGGCAGCCGGCCCCAGAACACGCCGGAGTTGCCGACCGCGCTCGCCGCCTGCACGAGGGCGTCGAGGTAGCTCCGAGCCCCGTTCCACAGCCCCAACGACCCGAGCAACGTCCCGCCGACGACCAAAACCCCGGCCGCGGCGCACACCCGCTTCGCCGAGTGCGACATCCCCAGCACCCGGCAGGCCGGCAGCCCGGCGGCGGCGAGCGTCACAAAGCTCGCTCCCAGCGTCAGCCCGAGCAGCGTGAGCGGGACGAGCAGCTGCCCGTCGCTGCCGCCGGCCCCCGGGGCGGCGTCGATCACTTGTCGCAGCCCGGTGAGCGTGACGGCGCTGACCGACGAGAAGATCGCCCGGTCGACGTTCAGCGCCCCGCTGCCGCCGGCCCCCGGCAGCCGCAGCAGGTACAGCCCCAGGACCGCCAGCGAGGCGAGCCCCAGCAGCAGCCACCAGAGCACCTCCCGGTCGAGCGGGCCGGGACGCCCCAGTAGCGACCCGCCCGGCCACGCCGCCTCGCCCTCGGCCGGAGCCGGGTCAGGGCGGTCGGGCGCGGTCGGGAAGTCGTCCGGGAGGCGGGGGCTGCGGGGGTCGGGTCTTGGCACGGTGGCGGGGGAGGGGTGGCTGGGTCCTGATACGGTTCGCGTCGGCGGCGGTCGGCCCCCGTGGCACGGGCGTCCCGCCCGTGCTCGGGTCGGGCCGGCGGAGCAGGCTGGGAGTTCGGGGCCTCTCCTGCCGCCCGGCACCAGCACGGGCGGGACGCCCGTGCCACCAGGGGGCATGCGCCCGCGTCGTCGCCCTACTTCCCGTACACCTTCTTCGGGTCGAACAGCCGCTCGCCGACCACGTTCCAGTCCGGCTTGCCGGCCTCGAACTCGCGGAAGAAGCAGCTCTGGTACCCCTCGTGGCACGCCGCCCCGACCTGCTCGACCTTGACGAGGATCACGTCCTGGTCGCAGTCGGTGCTCAGCGACTTCACCGTCTGCACGTGCCCGCTGCTCTCGCCCTTGAGCCAGAGCTTGTTGCGGCTCCGGCTGAAGAAGTGCGTCTTGCCCGTCTCGACCGTCTTGGCAAGCGACTGGCGGTTCATCCACGCCATCATCAGCACCTGACCCGTCGCGTGGTCCTGGACGATCGCGGGGATCAGGCCGTTGGCGTCATACTTGAGGTTCTCCAGGGTCGGGTCCATAGGTGGGGGAGTTGTCGGGGTCGGGGTCAAACTTGTCAAACCCGCCCGTCGGCCGGGGGCGGCGGGCCGTCGCCGGATGATACGCCGCCCCGGGCCCGACCGCCGCGGAGGCGGGCCGGCCGGGCGTGTTGACACGCCCTCCCCTTCCCCTAGCATCACCCTCCCGCCCGGCCGGCCCGGCCGCGCGGGGCTCCAGGAGAAGGTGGAAGAACATGGCCAAGAAGACCGTTGCCGACATCGACGTCCGTGGGAAGCGCGTGCTCGTCCGGGTCGACTTCAACGTCCCGATCGCGGACGGCAAGATCACCGACGACCGCCGCATCGCCCAGGCCCTGCCGACCATCCAAAAGCTCGTCGACGGCGGCGGCAAGGTCATCCTGATGAGCCACCTCGGCCGCCCCAAGGGCGGGCCGGAGGCGAAGTACTCGTTGAAGCCGACAGCCGACCGGCTCGGCGAGCTGCTCGGCAAGCCGGTGAAGTTCGCCCCCGACGCGATCGGGCTTGAGACCGACAAGATCGTGTCGGAGCTGAAGGACGGCGACGTGCTGGTGCTGGAGAACCTCCGGTTCCGCAAGGACGAGGAGAAGAACGACCCGAACTTCGCCGCCAGCCTTGCCAAGCACGCCGACGCCTACGTGAACGACGCGTTCGGCACCGCCCACCGCGAGCACGCCAGCACGTTCGGCGTCCCCCAGCTCCTCCAGGGCAAGCCGCGGGTGATCGGGTACCTGATCCAGAAGGAGCTGAAGTTCCTCGGCGAGGCCGTCACCACGCCGCAGCGGCCGTTCGTCGCGATCCTGGGCGGGGCGAAGGTGAGCGACAAGATCAACGTGATCGAGCAGCTGCTCGGCAAGGCCGACACGCTGCTGATCGGCGGGGCGATGGCCTACACGTTCTTCCTCGCCCAGGGCAAGGAGGTCGGCAAGAGCCTCGTCGAGCGGGATAAGGTCGAGCTGGCCAAGAGCCTGCTGGCCAAGGCGAACGGCAAGATCAAGCTGCCGGTCGACACCGTCGTGTCGGACAAGATGAGCGACGACGCGGTGACGAAAATCGTCGAGGGGAACATCCCGGCGGACCTCGAAGGGTTCGACATCGGCCCCAAGACGCAGGAGCTGTACAAGGCGGAGATCGCCAAGGCCAAGACGGTGATCTGGAACGGCCCGATGGGCGTGTTCGAGAAGAAGCCGTTCCAGGCGGGGACGCGGGCCGTCGCCCAGGCGGTGGCGGACGCGACGAGCACGAGCGGGGCGACGACGATCATCGGCGGCGGCGACAGCGCGGCCGCCATCGAGGTGTTCGGGCTGGCGGACAAGGTCAGCCACGTCAGCACCGGCGGGGGGGCGTCGCTGGAGTTCCTGGAGAACGGGCACTTCGCGACGTTGGACATCCTGGACTAAAGGCGTCCTCGACTGACGCGACCGGCGCGCGAGGTCGATAACGGGGGTGGCGGCCCGGCGGCCGGCGGCGCGGGTTCGCGCGCGGCCGCCGCCGGGTTGCGGGAAGGCTACCCACCATGACGATGACCCCCCGGCCGATCGCCCCCGACACCGACCACCCGCCCGCCACGCCGCCCGTCGAGGGGGCCGACCGCGTCGCCCCTCTGCTGGCGAAGTGGGCCGGCGGCATGGCCTGGGTCTGGACGTACACCGTCTCTCACGGCCGGCTCGTCGTCCGGCTCACCCGCCCGGCCGCCCGCGGGAACCTTCACTTGAGCTGCTACGACTGCCGCCGCATCAGCGGCCCCACCGTCTGGGGCAACGTCAACCTCCAGGTCGCGTCCGAGGACACCCCCGAAGGCCGACGGTTCGTCGTCCGCGACGAGTCGAACAAAGTCGAGATCCGCTGCGGGTTCCTGACCGCCCAGGAGAACGTCGAGCCGATCTACTGAGGAATGCGAAAAGGCTGAAGTGTGAAGGCTGAGGTCTGAAAAGGGCCGAATGGCTTCCGATGCCGCTGCGCGTCCCTCTCTTTTCAGACTTCAGCCTTCACACTTCAGGCTTTCTTAAAGTCCCAGCTCCGTCAGCCCCGGGAAGTCCGCCGGCCGGGGGCCGTCGGCGGGCCACGTGAACTTCCGGTCCTCCGCCCGGATCGGCACGTCGTTGATGCTCGCCTCCCGCCGCCGCATCAGGCCGTCCCCGTCGAACTCCCACTGCTCGTTCCCGTGCGCCCGGAACCACTGCCCGGCCGCGTCCCGGTACTCGTACTGGAACCGGACGGCGATCCGGTGCTCGTGGAACGCCCACAGCTCCTTGACCAGGCGATAGTCCCGCTCGGCCGCCCACTTGCGGGTCAGGAACGCGACGATCGCCGGCCGGCCCGTGAAGAACTCCGCCCGGTTCCGCCACCGGCTGTCCTCGGTATACGCGGCCGCCACCCGCTCGGGGTCGCGGCTGTTCCACGCGTCCTCGGCCAGCCGGGCCTTCTTCGTCGCGGTCTCGAGCGTGAACGGCGGGAGCGGCGGGCGGGGCGTGGCCATGGGGTCTCCGTAGTTGGGGGCGGGGCGCGGTCGGCGGGCCGGCGTACCGTAACGCCGGTCGCGGCCGATTTCCCGCCCGGGTAGACTCGCCGGACCGATGACTACCGACCCGTTCACGCTCGCGACGCCGCTCATCGCCCCCTCCGTCCTGTCGGCCGACTTCGCCAAGCTCGGCCCCGAGATCGTCGAGGTGCTGGCCGGCGGCGGGGACTTCCTCCACCTCGACGTGATGGACGGGCACTTCGTCCCGAACATCAGCTTCGGCCCGCCGATCATCAAGGCCGTCCGCCGGTCGACGACGGCGTTCCTCGACGCCCACCTGATGATCTCGGACCCGGTCCGGTACGCCCGGGCGATGGTCGAGGCGGGGGTTGACGGGCTGTCGTTTCACGCCGAGGTCGTGCCGGACGTCGCCGCCGCCGCGAGCCAGATCCGGTCGGCCGGGTGCCGGCGGGTCGGGATCGTCGTCAACCCGGCCACGCCGGCCGAGGCCGTGTTCCCCGCCCTCGATCACGTCGACTACGTGCTGGTGATGAGCGTCGTCCCCGGGTTCAGCGGGCAGAAGTTCATGCCCGAGGTGCTCGGCAAGGCGGCGACGATCAAGCGGCGGCTGCGGGCCGACCAGCGGCTGGAGATGGACGGCGGCGTCAACGCCGACACCGCCCGGGCCTGCCGCGACGCCGGCACGGACTGGTTCGTGGTCGCCAGCGCGATCTTCGACAAGCCGGACCGGGCCGCGGCCACCGCGGCGATCCGCGGGCGGCTCGGGGGGTGAGCGGGCGAGCCAACGGGTTGGTGCGTGGCCGATGGGCGGCTTAGTTGGTGGCTCGTCGCTCGCGACAGGCTTGTCAGCCGCACGCGACGCACCGCGCTACGGGCCCACCCCCTACGGATGTCATCCTTCGCTCCGCTCAGGATGACATCCGTGAAGCGACGGCAGCGTACGTGTTCGCCGACCCGCGACCCGCCCGTGCGCTCGCCAGCCTGTCCGCCGGACGCGCCCTTGGCCGACGTGCTCCGTCCACCCCCGGTCGTGAATCCGCCCGCCCCGGTGGACTTCTTAACCGGCGCGTTAGAATCCCCCCGCCCGCGGCCGTCTGCCCGTTGCCGCGGTTCACGTCCGTGCTCCCCGGCACGTCGTTCGACCCGGAGAGGAACCGTCTCCCGGCACCGCGCGCGACCCGCTTCGCGCCCGCTGCGCATCGAGGTGTTGTGATGACCCGCCGCCTCCGGCCCGCGCGCCGCGCCACCGACCGCTACCGCTTCGCCCGC
>JAQGHJ010000960.1 GCA_028288905.1 Phycisphaerales bacterium
ATTGATCGTCGCGCGCTCCCGACGGGACAGCGCATCGAGTGAAAGGAGCGGGGCCGCCCCCAGTTAGGGGCGGCCCCGCTTCGTCGCGTTTCGGCCGCTCTCGGGTCGCGCCTGCCCGGCAAGTTCGCCGACGGCGCGATCGTCCGGCCGTAGCGACTCGTCAACTTCCCATGACGATCCCTATCGGCGGCGGCCGCCGGCCGATGAGTTGATCCATTCGCGTCAGTCCCCGTGCCCGCCGGCCCGGCGGTTCGACTTGACCTCGCCCCGCCGCCGCTTCGAATCGACCCGCCGCCGCTTGGCCGCCCGGCTCACCTTCGTCTTGCGGCGGGCCTTGGGGCGGATTAGCGCTTGCAACACCAACTGGCGGACGCGGAGCAGCGCCTCCTCCCGATTCTGCTGCTGCGACCGCGACGCCTCGGCGACCAGGTGCAGTTCGCCGGCGTCCGTCACCCGCCGGCCGCCCAGCGCCCGCAGCCGCTCGATGGCCTCGGGGTGCATGCCGACGATCGCGTCGAGCCGCACCCACACTTCGGCTTTGGAATTCACCTTGTTGACGTTCTGCCCGCCCGGCCCGCTGCTGCGGCTGAACGCCACGCGGACGGCGGACTCCGGCACCTTCACGCCAGGCGCGAGCTCGATGCCGTCCGCGGGCAGCGGCGGCGAGACCCACGGTACCTTGGCGGGCGGTGGGACCGGCACGGGACGGACCGGTGCCGGCGGTCTAACCTGGGGCGTCGCCGCGGGGTTGTCGGGCTTGTCGTCCGTCACGGCGCGCCCGCCGGTTGGGTGGAGGGGACGACCAAGGTCGGGACGACAGGAACCGCCGGGGCGGTGAGGGGAGCTGGTATGGCCGTCGGCGAGACGGGCGCCGCCGCGGCACCCGCGGCCGCGTTGAGCTGGTCGATCTGCGATCGCAGGCCGGCCGTCTCCTTCGCGTGCGCCTCGGCCACCGTATTCAGCCGGACCCACCGCAGGGCGGACGCGAGGAGGATGACGACGAACATCAGGCCGACGTTCGCCTTCAGCCACGTCCGGTGGTTCGCCCGCAACGTCCGGCCGGCCAGCAGCCACAGCGAAATGCCGATCGCGAGCAACCCGAGAAGCAGGTGCGGCCCCCACAGCCCGTGGTTCCGGGCCGGGTTCAACTTGTACGTCGGCCACAGCCGGACCGTGTTGTACGCCCCGCTGACGAGCAGCCCGAGGATCGCCGGATGGACGGTCATCTTGTAAGCCCGGCGGACCTTCAGCAGCACCTCGTCCCGCCGCGCCACGTCGTCGATTAACCGCAAACTGCCCGGCAGCAGGACGGCCAGGAAGAACGCCCCACCCACCGCCAGCACGGCGGACAGGATGTGGAGGTACCGCATCAGCACGTCGAGGATCGCCATGGGGCAGATGGTAGAGGCGCGGGCGAGGATGCGGTAGAGGGCGGCTCGACTGCCTCGTGGCACGGGTTCCCAACTCGTGCTCCGCGGTACGCCGCGGCTGAGGCGAGTGAAGATCGTCGCGGCCTACCGCGACGCACGGGTTGGAAACCCGTGCCACGGGGGAGGCGTCGCCCCCCCCGCGCCCGTCCGTCACACCAGTTGGTCCAGCCCCCCGAGCCCGAGCACCTCGTACGTGAAGAACGGCTCGGCGTGGGCGGTGCCGATCCGGCCGCCGAAGTACCCGCTGATCCCCCGCACCATCTCCAGCACGTTCATCTGGTGACCGAACTGCGACGGGTAGCAGGCGATCGCGGCCTCCTTCTGCTTCACCGTGTCGCTGACGTCGACGCAGAACGTCGGCTGGAAGCTGAGCCGCAGGTGCGTGCAGAAGTAGTAGATCACCCGCTTCGGGTGCCACGGGTCGCCGGGGATGTCGGTCTTGGTCAGCTTGGCGTCGAACCGGGCGTCCTCGCAGATCCGGGTGACGGCCACGTGGTCCGGGTGGGCGTCGACCGGGTACGGGACGAAGATCGCGTCCGGCCGGTGGGCTCGGATGACGGCCGCCACCTTGTGCCGGCTCGCCACGTCGTGGACCACCTCTCGGTTCTTCAGCCCGACGAGCGTCCGCCCGACGCCCAATGCCTTGGCCGCCGCCGCCGCCTCGACCGCCCGGACCTCGACCGACCCGTGCGGGGTCGGCTCCCCGTTGGTCATGTCCACGAGGTGGACGTAGTGCCCCTGCTTCGCCAGCGTGGCGATCGTGCCGCCCATCCCGAGTTCCTGGTCGTCCGGGTGAGGGCCGAAAACTAAGAAACGTGCCATGCGGGGATAGTAGGCGGTAGGCAGAAGGCGGTACGCAGGTGAGAGGGGAAGAGGGGAGGAGCAGAAGGGAGGAAGCGGGGGGGGGGAACGCGCGGTCCGAAGTTCGACCGTCATCCGGGAGGCGGGGCATCCTCGTTTCGCGAGATCAAGGTGCGCGACTCACGCGGAAACGCTCCCCCCACGCCGGGGCACCGCCCCGGGTTCTTCGATCGTCCAGTGGCAGACCCTCCGGGCCCGCGCCCGACCGCCCCACCACCCCCTCACTTCTTCTCCCCGCGCTTCCCCATCGCCTCCACCACCGCGGCGACGGCCTTGGCGTCGCCGGACTGCTCGTACCGGGCCCAGAGGGCGAGGGCGAACGCGGCGTGCCGCTCGGCGGCGAACGGCTGGCCGTCGAGCGCGGTCGTCAGCCGGCCGACGTGGCCGGCTAGGCCGGCGGGCAGGGCGGCGCACGCGTCGGCGTACGCCGCCTGCCGCCCGACGAGCCGGACGAACGGGGCGTACCGGTCCCGGACCTCGGCCCACGGCTTGGCCGGCGTCGCGTCCGTCGCGTACCCCTCGACCTGCGCCGACAGGGCCTGGCGGTACCCGCCGGCGATCGTTTGGAGGTCGGCCGGGTCGACCGCCCAGTCCACCCACCGGGCCAGCACGTCCGCCCGCTTCAGGGCCTGCTCCACGGCGGCCGCGTCACCGGCGAGGGCCGCCCGGACGGCGGCCATCTGCTTCAGACGGTCGAGCTTCACCGGGTCGATCTCCCGCCCGGCCGCGAACGCGGTGGCCAGCTCGCCGACCAGGTCCCGCCGCTTGGCATCGAACGCCGGCAGCTTGCCGCCAGCGTACGCCCGGGCGACGTCCGGCGGCGCGGCGGCGGCGTCGC
>JAQGHJ010000009.1 GCA_028288905.1 Phycisphaerales bacterium
CGGGCGATCTGCCGGCCCTCGGGCAGGCCCCAGAGCGTGACGGCCCCGTCCGCCCCGCCGACGGCCAGCGTCCGGCCGTCCGGCCCGATCGCCAGGTGCGTCGGCACCTGCCCGACCTGCCGGACCATGGCCCGCGGGTCGCCCGGCCGCCAGATGCTGACGCTCCGGTCCGTCCCGCCGAGGCCGGGGCCGGACCCGTTGGCCGCGACGATCATCCGACCGTCCGGCGACACCGCGACCGGACCAACTCGCCCGGCGTCCGCCCGACCGCTTGCCGCGTCGCCCCCCCCGCCGACGAAGTCGCCGAGGGAGTCGTACTGCGTGTCGGGGTCGACCCAGGCCCGGGCCGACTCGACGAGGTCGGCGAACGGCGTGCTCGCCCCGCCCGCCGGCGGCTCCCAGTCCTCGGCCGCCAGCCGCAGGATCATGGCCGCCGCCCATCGCGGCGGGGCCGCCTGGGCCAGCCGCCACAGGTCCGGCCACCGCCGGGTGCCGGCCAGCACCGCGACGGCCGACTCCCACTCGACGTCCGTCATCTCACCGACCCGCCGACCCTCCCGGGCGGCGGCGGCGACGAACTCGATCCGCCCGGCCCGCCGGGCCACCCCGGCCAGCCGCCGCCGCAGGTCGGCCCCGGCCACCTCGTACGCCGACCGCAGAAAGGACCCGTCGAAGTCCAACCCCTCGTACCGCTGCCACTGCCCGGTCAAAAAGTAGAACAGCGCCCGCCGGACCGGGTTGGCCGGCTCGTACCCGCCGGCGATCGCCGCCCGTTCGGCCGGGCCGCTGGCTTCGTCCAGGTACGCGTCGCACACCGCCTGCCGGGCGTCGTCCCGGGCGAGCGTCCGCAGCACGAACGCCGCCCGCTCTGCCACCCGCAGGTCGGCGTCCAAGCTCGCCGCCAGCAGCGGCGGCACGGCCGGTGCCGGCGCGTCGTGCATCCCGTCGTGCAGTCCGAGGAACAGCGCCGTCAGCACCCTCAACCCGACCGGATCGGCCGCCAGCCACCGCTTTTGCTCGATCAACGCCCCGAGCACCGGGCTCCGCGTGTCCGCCCAGACGGCCACCACCGCGTCCGCCCGTCGGGCATCGCCGACCCGCCCTAGCAGCCCGACCGCGTACCGCCGGAGCTTGGGGTCTTCCGTCTCGACGACGACCGTCGCCAGCCGGGCGAGCGCGTCCGGCGTCCCCCGCGACCACAGCCGCCACGCCGCCCGCCGGCGGACCCAGGAGCCGACGAACGGAGTGGCGGCGCGGGTGCGGCGGACGAGCAGGTCGAGGCGGTCGGGCGGCGGCATCGGGTGACGGAAGGATAGGTCGGCGGGAGGACACCACGGAGGCACAGAGACACTGAGGTCCGTTCGATGGCCGAACGCACCCAAACAGGACTGTGTTGGAATGGCAGATGTCGGACCGACGTCACCCAGCTTCCCGCAACGGCCTCGGCTTTTCCGCGATGTCGGCAGTCGAGTGGACATCCGCGCCTCAGTTCCTCCGTGGTGACCCTACCCCGTCCGCCGACGCCGGCTGGGCCCGTCCCTCCTTCAGCCACCGCCGCAGGGCCTCGATCCGCTCCCGGCTGCTGACGGCCAGCGGGACCTGTCGGGCGATGGCCGCGGCCACGTCGTCGGTCGTAAACTCGCGGTCGGCGCTAAACGCGACGTACATCGCGTCGATGACGGCCTGCTCGATCTCGGCCCCCGTGTACCCGGCCGCCAGCTCGGCCAGGCGGGCCACGTCATAGTCCCGGGCGAACCGCCGCCGCTTCGTCAGGTGGACCTCGACGATCTCGGCCCGCTCGGCCAGCGTCGGCAGGTCGAGGAAGAACAGCTCGTCGAACCGCCCGCGGCGGAGCAGCTCCGGCGGCAAGCTGCTGACGTCGTTCGCCGTGGCGACGACGAACGCCGGAGCGGTCTTTTCCTGCATCCAGGTCAGGATCGTGCCGAACACCCGCTGGCTCACCCCGCCGTCGTTGCCGCCGGTGGCGAACGCCTTCTCCATCTCGTCGATCCAGAGCACGCACGGGGCGGCTGTCTCGGCGATCCGCAGGGCCCGGCGGGCCCGCTCCTCCGACTCGCCGACGAAGCTGCCGAACAGCGCCCCGACGTCCAGCCGCAGCAGCGGCAGCTTCCAGACGCTGCCGATCATCTTGGCGACGAGGCTCTTGCCGGTGCCCGGGAGCCCGACGAGGGCGATACCCTTCGGGGCCGGCAGCCCGTAGTCACGGGCCTGTCGGGTGAACGCCCGCTCGCGGAGCCGGAGCCAGTCCTTGAGAGCCTCCAGCCCGCCGACGTCGTCGGCCGACTGCGACGCGGTGTAGAACTCCAGCGCCTGGCTCTGGCGGACGAGCTGCTGCTTCTCCCGCATGACCAGGTCGATGCCGCGGTCGTCGAGCCCGCCGTACGTCACGACGGCCTTGGCGAATACCCGCCCGGCCTGGCTGGCGGACAGCCCGAGGGCGGCCTGGACGAGCTTCTCCCGGCCGAGCGGGGTCAGGCGGGACTTGGTCCCGGGCGACCCGTCGAGCCGCGCCAGGACCGCCTCCAGCTCGGCGGCCGTAGGCGGGGGCAGCTCGATCACCACCGCGTCGTCCCGCAGCTCGTCCGGCAGCTTGGCCGACGGGGTGACGACGACGATCGTCTTGCGGGTGCTCTTGAGCTTCTGGGCGAGCGACCGGAGCTTGCGGCGGGCGGGGGCGGCGGCCCAGGCGTCGTGGAAATCCTTGAGGACGAAGACGGTATCGGTGTCGGCCGACTCGACGTGGTCGAGGGCCCCAGCCGCGTCCTTGGCGACGGGCGGCCGGCCGGTCGAGCCCGCCAGATGCTGGAACCCTTCGGCCGTGTCCCACGCCAGCGCCGGTCGCCGCCCGGCGTCGCAGACGGCCTTTACGGCCGCCACCGCCCGCTCCTCCTCCGGCGTCACGACGACGACGAGCGTCGCCCGGGCGCGGAGCAGGGTCTCCAAGTCTTTCTCGAACGTCATCAGGGGACATTGTAGCGGCCCCGCGGCGGCGGCTACTTGGCTTCCACCCCCAGCTCCTTCACGAGGAACGCCAACACGTCCGCCTGCTCCTCGATCACCTTCGCCGTCGGCTTGCCGCCGCCGTGGCCGGCCTTGACGTCCACCCGGATCAGCGTCGGGTTCTCGCCCGCCTGGCAGGCCTGGAGCCGGGCGGCGAACTTGAAGCTGTGGGCCGGCACCACCCGGTCGTCGTGGTCGGCCGTCGTCACGAGCGTGCTCGGGTACCTCGTGCCCGGCTTGAGGTTGTGGTACGGCGAGTAGGCGTACAACGCCTTGAACTGCTCGGCGTCGTCGGCCGACCCGTAGTCGCTCTGCCACGCCCACCCGATCGTGAACTTCTGGAACCGGATCATGTCCATCACCCCGACCGCGGGCAGCGCGGCGCGGAACAGGTCCGGCCGCTGCGTCATGCACGCCCCGACGAGCAGCCCGCCGTTGCTCCCGCCTTGGATCGCCAGCTTTTGCGGGGACGTGTACTTCTCTTTCACCAGCCACTCGGCGGCCGAGATGAAGTCGTCGAACACGTTCTGCTTTTTCAGCTTCGTGCCGGCCTGGTGCCACTCCTCGCCGTACTCGCCGCCGCCGCGGAGGTTGGCCATCGCGTAGACGCCGCCCATCTCCATCCAGACGAGCCGGCTGACCGCGAACCCCGGCGTGAGCGGGATGTTGAACCCGCCGTACCCGTATAGCAGCGTCGGGTTCGTTCCGTCGAGCTTCAGCCCCTTCTTGTGCGTCAGGAACACCGGCACCTTCGTCCCGTCCTTGCTCGGGACGAACACCTGCTTCGTCTCGTACAGGCTCGGGTCGAAGTCGACCCTCGGTTGGCGGAACACCTCATTCTTTCCAGTCGCGAAGTCGTGCCGGTAGATGACGCCGGGGACCGTGAAGTCGCCGTAGGAGTAGAACGTTTCCGTGTCCTCCTTCCGCCCGCCGAACCCGCCGGCCGACCCGAGGCCGGGCAGCGGGATGTCGGCCATCGGCTTGCCGTCGAGTCCGAACGTGCGGACGACCGTGTGGGCGTCCTTCAGGTACTCGGCCACGAACCGCCCGGCCACGGCGTTCACCCCGCCGAGCGTCTCGGCGGACTGGGGGATCAGCTCCTTCCAGTTCGCCTTGTCCGGCTTCGTCACGTCGATCGCGATCAGCCGGCTGCGGGGGGCGTCGAGGTCGGTCTTGAAGTAGAAAACCGGGCCGTTGTTGTCGACGAAGTCGTAGCTGGCGTCGAACGCCATCCGCAGCTCGACGGCCGGGGCGTCCGGCGTCGCCAGGTCCTTGTACAGGACCCGGTTCTTCGGGTCCGTGCCCTGCGTGACGGTGATGACGAGGTACCGCCCGTCGTCGGTGACGGACCCGTGGAACCCCCAGTCCTTCTGGTCGGTGCGGTGGTAGATCAGGGCGTCGGCCGACTGCGGCGTGCCGAGCTTGTGCAGGTACAGCTTCTGGAAGTAGTTGACCTTCGTGAGGGCGGCGGACGGGTCGGGCTCGTCGTACCGGCTGTAAAAGAAGCCGCTGCCGTCCTTCAGCCACGACGCGCCGCTGAACTTCACCCACTTGAGATGGTCCGAAGTGTCCTTGCCCGTCCGGACGTCGCGGACCTTCCACTCCTGCCAGTCGCTGCCGGCCGTCGACAGGCCGTACGCCATCAGGTTGCCGTCCTCGGTCGTCGCGGTCCCCGACAGCGCGACCGTGCCGTCGGCGGACAGCTTGTTCGGGTCGAGCAGCAGTTTCGGCTCGGCCGACAGGCTGTCGAGCGTGTACAGGACGCTCTGGTTTTGCAGCCCGTCGTTGCGGGTCAGGAAGTATCGCCCGCCCCGCTTGCCCGGCACGCTCCACCGCTCGAAGTTCCAGAGCTTCGTGATCCGGTCCTTGATCGCCGCCCGCCGGGGGATCTTCTCCAGGTAGGCGAACGTGACCTTGTTCTGCTCGGCCACCCAGGCCTTCGTCGCCTCGGCGTTGTCGTCCTCGAGCCAGCGGTACGGGTCGGGGACGACGGTGCCGTGGTACGTGTCGGCCTGGTCAACGGTCGGCGTCTTCGGGTACTGCATGGGCGGGGGCGGCGTCGGTTCGGCGAGGGCAAGGGCGGCGGAAGCGAACAGTGCGGCGACAGCGGCGGCGAACCGCGCGGACGCTCGCGGGCGATGTTGACCCATGCGGGGAGGATGATCGGGCGGGGTGGTGCCGTCAAACGATTGGGGATGGCGCAGAAAAACGGAACCCGTCCGGGGCGTCGGGTAATCTCGCGGGATGCCCGGATTCAAGGTCGAGGGGTCCCGCGGGAGGAGTCCCTCCACGCCGGGGTACGCCCCGGATTCTTCCGCGAACGGTATTGATGCGCCGGAGCATTCGCGGCACCGCCCCGGCGTGGGAAGAGCGTCCGCGGGCGAGCAGGGCAAACCGGGTGCGGGAGCGAGCCTCATCCTTTCCGTCGGCACTCGCCCTCTCGCCTTGTCCCGCACGCAGAGTGGTCGGTTCGTCCGCTCCAACGGCGCGACCGATTCATTTTACCCCTTTCCCCGGCCGGCCGTTCGCCCGTACATGGACGGTCGCATGAGCACCACGGCCGCCGCACCGTCCCGTCCGCCTGCCGCGCCCGCCGTCACCACGGCCCCGCCCGGCGGGGGTCCCGTCGCCATCCTGAACGCGCCGGCCGTCGTGCCGCGGGCGTACGACCCGGCCACGGCCCCGGCGGCCGGACGGTCGCGGGTGATCCTGGAGAACCTCGTCCCGCTCGTCGACGGCGGGCGGTTCGCGGCCCGGCGGTCGGTCGGGGAGACCGTCGTCGTCGAGGTCGACGCGTTCACGGACGGCCACGACAAGGTCGCCGTCGCCCTCCGCCACCGGCCCGGGGCGACCGGCCCGTGGCAGGAGGTGGACATGGCCCCGACCGAGAACGACCGGTGGGCCGGGGCGTTCGAGGTCCACGCCGTCGGAGACCACGAGTTCACCGTGGCCGGGTGGGTCGACCGGTTCGGGACGTGGCGGTACGACCTGAACAAGCGGGTGGCGGCCGGACAGGACGTCGGGGTCGACCTGGCGATCGGGGCCGCCTTCGTCGAAGAGGCGGCCGCGGCGACCGAGGGGGACATCTCCACCTCGCTCGCCGGGTTCGCCGTCCACCTACGGAACGGCCCGCGGGGCGAGGCGATCGAGGTCGCGCTCGGGGCCCCACTCGAGGCGTTGATGCGGCGGCACGCCCCCCGCCACTTCGTCACCGAGTTGCCCGAGTCCGCCCTGCTTTGGGTCGACCGGGAGAAGGCCCGGTTCAGCAGCTGGTATGAGCTCTTTCCCCGGTCCGCGTCCTTCGAGCCGGGCAAGCACGGCACGTTCAAGGACGTGATCCGCCGGCTTGATTACGTCGCGGAGATGGGGTTCGACGTGCTGTACCTGCCGCCGATCCACCCGATCGGGCGGGCGTTCCGCAAGGGCAAGAACAACAGCCCGACGGCCGAGCCCGGCGACGTCGGCAGCCCGTGGGCGATCGGTGGCCCAGAGGGCGGGCACGACGCGATCCACCCGGACCTCGGCACGATCGGCGACTTCGAGGAGCTGGTGAAGGCGGCCGCCGGCAAGGGCATCGAAGTCGCACTGGACATCGCGTTCCAGTGCTCGCCCGACCACCCGTACGTCAAGCAGCACCCCGAGTGGTTCAAGCACCGCCCGGACGGCACGATCCAGTACGCCGAGAACCCGCCGAAGAAGTACCAGGACATCTACCCGTTCGACTTCGAGTGCGACGGGTACATGGCGCTGTGGGACGAGCTGGTGCGGGTCGTGAAGTTCTGGAACGCCAAGGGCGTGCGGGTGTTCCGGGTCGACAACCCGCACACGAAGCCGTTCCCGTTCTGGGAATACCTGATCGCCAAGGTGAAGGCGCAGGACCCGGGCGCGCTGTTCCTGGCCGAGGCGTTCACCCGGCCGAAGGTGATGTACCGGCTCGGCAAGGTCGGTTTCACCCAGTCGTACACGTACTTCGCGTGGCGGAACGACCCGGTCGGACTCAAGGCATACCTCATGGAGGTGACGCAGAGCCCGGTCGCCGACTTCTTCCGCCCGAACGTCTGGCCGAACACCCCGGACATCCTGCCGGAGTACCTGCAGACGAACAACCGGGCGGCGTACGTCGTCCGGGCGGTGCTGGCGGCCACGCTCAGCGCCAACTACGGGCTGTACGGCCCGGCGTTCGAGCTGATCGACAGCCGGCCGGTCCGGCACGGCTCCGAGGAGTACATGGACTCGGAGAAGTACCAGCTCCGGCACTGGGACGGCGACCACTCCCACTCGCTCGCCCCGCTGCTCGCCCGGCTGAACCAGACCCGGAAAGCGAACCCGGCGCTGCAGCACGACCGGTCGCTCAAGTTCCACACGGCCGACAACGGCGGGGTCGTCGTCTACAGCAAGCGGCACGGGGACAACGCCGTGCTCGTGATCGCCAACACCGACCCGTATCGGACGAACTGGTCAACGCTCGACCTAGACCTGTCCGCCCTCGGCGTCCCGGCGGACGAGCCGTACCAGGTCCACGACGTGCTGACGAACGCCCGGTACCGGTGGCAGGGGAACCGCCCGGTCGTGAAGCTCGACCCGAACGAGTCGCCGGCCCACCTGTTCGTCGTGCGGCGGCGGGTGCGGACGGAGCACGACTTCGAGTACTTCGCGTGAGCGCGGCGTGATCCTCGTGGTG
>JAQGHJ010000013.1 GCA_028288905.1 Phycisphaerales bacterium
GCGCGGTAGAGGACCGGCCGGCCTTCACGCCTTCTGCAGCCGCATCTCGAACAGTTCGGTCACCTCCGCGTAGTCGCCCCGGTACGCGCACCGGGCGATCGTTCCGGCGGCGGCCATGTCGAACAGCCCGTCCTTCAGGTAGGCCGGGTCGATGTGGACGCCGACCACCTGCCCGAGCACGAGGGTGTGCCCGGTCGGGCGGCCGTCGAGGTCGGTGAGCGGGAGCGTCGTCAGCAGCCGGCACTCGAGGGCGGCCGGGGCGTCGGCCACCCGCGGCGGGCGGACGAGCCGGCAGGGGGCCGCCGCCAGCCCGGCATGCGCCATCTCGCTCGCGCCGTGCGGCAGCGGGAGCGAGGACGCGTTCATCGCCTCGGCCTGCCGCCGGGTCGCCAGGTTCGCCACGAACTCCCCGGTCGCCTCGACGTTCCGCTGGCTGTCCTTCCGCCCCGCGCTGGAGAACCCGACGATTGGCGGGGCGTCGCAGAACGCGTTGAAGAAGCTGTACGGCGCGAGGTTCACCCGCCCGGATGCGTCGACGGTCGAGATCCACCCGATCGGCCGCGGGGCGACGATCGCCTTGAACGGGTCGTGCGGCAGTCCATGCCCGTTCCGGGGCTCGTAGAAGTGGAACGACGTCATCCCGGTTTTCTCCGATCGGGGGAACACGACCGCGGATCCGCGCCTGCGATCCGCAAAGTGCTCTGGGGTTAGGAACGCTCTGAGTTCCCGCAGGCGTCTCAGGTGCGCGCTCGCGCGTTTCCGACTCCGTTTAGCGGTCGGACCGCAGGTCCACTTCGTGGGCGAGAGTGCTTTCGCCCGCGAAGTGAACCTGCGGTCCGACCGCTAAACGAGTTGTCCCTGGCGCGGGTGGAGCGGTGCCGTGCCTGCGCGGATCCGCGTCGGATGGTTCCCAGCGTCAAACGCCGACAGACCCGACGCGACCCACCGCAGCGAGCAGTTCGCGCACCGCCTCGATCTCGTCCCGGTTCACCGTGTGCGGCATCCCCGGGTAGCGGCGGACCTCGACGTTTGCCCCCATGCCGGCCAGCACCGCCTCCGTCTCCTGCACCCGGGCGAACGGGACGTGCGGGTCCGGGTCGCTCGCGCCGAGGAACACCGGCGTGCCGGCGAGCGACCCGGGGTAGTCGCGGGGCGTGCCGGGCGGGCCGATCAAGCCGCCGGTCAGCCCGACGACGGCCGCGTACCGGCGGGGGTGGCGGGCGGCGAACTCGGTCGCCAAACACGCGCCCTGCGAGAACCCGAGGATCGCGATCCGCTCGCTCGGCACGCCCCGGGCCAGCAGGTCGGCGACGACCGTCTCCACCCGCCGCAGCGCCGAGCCGAGGTACGGCTCGTTGGCCTCGGTCGGGGCGAGGAACGACTGCGGGTACCACGTGTGCCCGACCGCCTGCGGGGCGACGGCGGCCACGTCGGGAAGGCCGAGCTCGGCGTGTAAAGCCAGAATGCTGTCGGCCGACGCGCCGCGGCCGTGGATCATCACGACGGTCGCCCGGGCCTGCTCCGGGGCCGGGCCGGCGGTGCGCACGGGGCCGGCGGCGTGGGGGTCTTGGTGCGAGGGCGACGTCGGACGTGGGGTTTGCGTGTTCATGATGGGTTCGCCTCCAGCGGCGGCAGGGCCGCCTCGATCTCGGCCCGCCGCGACTCGAACTGCGGCGGGAGCTTCAACGCCGTCCCGAGCGTCGCCGGGTCCTCGTCGGCCGCGAAGCCGGGCCCGGCCGTCGCGACCTCGAAGATCGTGTGTCCCGGCTCGCGGAAGTAGATCGACCGGAAGTAGCTCCGGTCCTTCACCGGCGTGAGCCCGAGCACCTTGCCGTCGACGGCCGCCCGCACCCGGTCCCGGGCCGCGTCGTCCGCCACCCGCCAGGCGACGTGGTGGACGGACCCGACGCCGAGCACGGGCCGCGGGGCCGCCGGCACCTCGATCACCTCCAGCGGCGGCACGCCAGCGACGAACGCCGTGCCGGCGTCGTCGGGCCCGCCACCGTCCCCGCCGCCTGTCGGCTCGAACCAAGCCCGGTTTCCCTCGGCCGCGACTTGGCGGAACCCGAGGGTGTCCGTCAGGAACGCCGCCGTCGGCGCGAGCCGGTTCACCACGACCGTCACGGACGCGATGCCGAGGATCGCTTGGTCGGCCGGCACGTCGGACGCCGGCGCGTGACCCTCAGCCGGGCCGCCGGCCGCCTCCACGAGCGACAGCCGGGTGCCGTCCGGGTCCGTGAACCGCAGCCGCTCCTGCCCGCCGGCTGACTGGCGGGCGGCGTCGACGCCGGCGGCCTTCAGCCGGTCGGCCCAGTACCCGATCGCCCCGGGCCCGACGGCCAGGTGCGTCGCCGCCACCTCGCCCGCCCCGGCCACCCCGGGCCGGAACCCGGGGTGCGGGAAGAACGTGATCAGCGTGCCCGGTCGGCCGCCGCGGTCGCCGAAGTAGAAGTGGTAGCTGTGCGGGTCGTCGAAATTCACGGTCTTTTTCACGAGCCGGAACCCGAGCACGTTCGTGTAGAACGCGAGGTTCTGCCCAGCCGGACCGGACAGGGCGGTCACGTGGTGGATGCCGGTGATGTCAGTGTTCATGGTGGTGTTCCTCGGCGGGTCGTCCCGAGCCGCCTCCCCCGTGGCACGGGTTTCCAACCCGTGTTCTTTCTGCCGTCCCTGGCCTACTGCCATGTCTGGCGGAGGGGGAGCAGGGAGCACGGGTTGGAAACCCGTGCCACGGCGGAGGGGCCCGCCCTCACAGCGGCTTCAGCCCCGCCTCGATCTGCTTCCGCCGCCCTTCCAGGAACGGCGGGAGCGACAGCTTCTCGCCGAGCGTCTCCATCGGCTCGTCCGCGTGGAACCCCGGCTCGTCCGTCGCCAGCTCGAACAGGATGCCGTTCGGCTCCCGGAAATAGAGGCTGCGGAAGTAGAACCGGTCCACCGGCCCGCTCGACGCCACCCCGAGCGACCGCAGCCGGTCGGCCCAGGCGTCGTACTCCGCGAACGTCGGCACCCGGAACGCCACGTGGTGCACCCCGCCCGCGCCCTGGCGGGCTATTGGAAGGTGCGGCTCGACGGCCACGTGCA
Source organism: Phycisphaerales bacterium (assembly GCA_028288905.1). Lineage (GTDB taxonomy): Bacteria > Planctomycetota > Phycisphaerae > Tepidisphaerales > Tepidisphaeraceae > Humisphaera. The sequence continues at coordinate 3,082 of JAQGHJ010000013.1, forward strand.
GCTCGGCCGCCGGGCCGCCGTCGCCCATCTCGTACACGTGCACGGCGGACGGCTTGCCGGCGCCGCTGCCGTCGGTGACGGCCGCCGCGTACTCGCGGGCGTGCCGCATGTTCATCACGCTCGTCAGCACCGCGTCCGTCGGCTTCAGGGCCGGCACGCTGATCGTGATCGGCCCGAGCCCGCGGACCTGGTGCTCGGCCGGCACCGGGCTCTTGGCCCACGCGTGGGCCGCGCCCTGCCCGCCGTCGGCGACGAGGCTTAGCCGCTGGCCCTCGGGGTCCTCGAAGTCGAGCGTCGGCCGGCCGTCGCGGTCGGCGACGCCGGCGTGCTTCACGC
>JAQGHJ010000033.1 GCA_028288905.1 Phycisphaerales bacterium
GGGATGCCCGTGTTCCACTGGCACGCCGACACGTTCGATCTGCCGAAGCTGCCGCCGCCGGCCAATCCGCCGCCGCCCGGGGCCCCGCCCCCGCCGACCGGCAACGCGCTGCTGAGCAGCAGCCGGCTGTGCCGGAACCAGGCGTTCCGGTTCAAGAACCGATTGTTCGGTTTTCAGTACCACGTCGAGTTCACCGAGGCCGATATCGAGGCCGTGCTCGCCGCCGCCGCGGCCGACCCGGCGACGGCACCCGGGCTCGGGCCCGACGCCCTCGACAAGGTCCGGGCGGAGACGAAGGCGAAATACCCGCGGTACGCCCGGCTCGGCGAGCGGCTGCTGAAGAACTGGGTGCAGTTCCTGCACGTGTACGAGACGGGCGGGCGGTAGGCGGCCGACGGGAAGCGCCGGGCGAGACGCCGCCGCAGCAGTGCTGTGCTGTACGATGCTCTCCGGAGCCCCCAAGGGGCGGAAGCACCGTAGTCTGGGGCGCGAGCCCCGGGTTCAGTTGGGGCAGGCGGGGGAAAGCCCCGGCGGGGCGACAGAGCCGGATCGCTTGCCGACGCTCGGGCTCTTTCGCCCCTTCGGGGCTTGGCGTGCATCGACCTGCAAACCCGGGGCTTGCGCCCCGGGCTATGGTGCTTCCGCCCCTTCGGGGCTTCGGAGGGCACAAGTTCGTCCCGCTCGGCACCCGCACGCAGCACTCAGCCCTTTCCCCCTCTCCCCCCGCATGCGTTGGCTCCTCGCCCTGCTCCGCGCGCTACTCGTCCGCCGCGACCACCCTAAGGGGATGGTCCGGCCGTGGGCGCTGGCGGCGCCGGTGCTGGTGCTGCTGGTGACGCTGCCGCTGCTGCGGCCGATCCGGTTCCCGGACCCGCGGGACGTGGGGGACGACGAGCAGGCGCTGCTGGCGACCACGCAGGCGCTGGTCGAGTTCGACACCCCGGCGATCGACCAGACGCAGTTCACCGCCACCCGCCGGAAGTTCGAGCGGACCGGCCCCGCCGGGATGGCGCGGTGGTACGCCGACCAGCCGCCGACGACGGCTGCCCTGCTGAGCGTCGGGTACCGGCTGATCCGGCACTACGGGCTGACGTTCGCCAAGGACGGGCCGACCGTCGCCTACCTGCTGACGCTGCTGGGGACCACGATCCCGGCCGCGTGCGCCGCCGGGCTGGTGTACCGGATGGGCCGGCTGTTCGACCTGGCCCGCCCGCGGCGGGCACTGCTGGCGGCGGCGTGCGTGTTCGGGACCGGGCTGCTCAGCTACGCGACCGTGCTGAACGCCCACGTGCCGGCGGCGACGCTCGTGCTGGCGTCGGCCGCCTGCCTCGTCCACCTGGCGATCGCGACGCGGCGGCCGGTGGTGCCGGTCTGGCTGTTCGCCGCCGGGCTGTGCGCGGCGCTGGCGGCGGCGCTGGACCCGTCGGCCCTGCCGTTCCTGCCGTTGATGGCGGCCGTCACGCTCACGTTCCGGTGGCGGTGGTGGGCCCGGGCCGGCGGGTTGGTGCTGTTCGTCGCCGGGGCGGCAGGGCCGGCCGTCCTGCACCTGAGCTTGACGTTGCCGGTGACGGGCGACCCGTTCCAGGGGATGGGGTTCGCCCCCACCTCCGTCGCCCTGCCGGACCCGCTCGGGACGCATGCCGGCCCGCCCGGCGGCGGGGCCGACGGGCCCGACTGGGCCGTCCCCGACGACGCCGACGACCCGCCCACCGCTTGGCGGACCGCCCGCCAAACCGCCGGCAGCGTGGCGGCCGGGCTGTTCGGGGCGCACGGGCTGCTGAGCCATTTCCCCGTGTTGGCCGTCGGGGTGCTGGGGATGACGATGGTCATGCACCGGCACTGGCCGCAGGCGGCGAAGGTGCTGGCGGCGGCGACGGTGGCCGGGGCCGTGTTCCTGCTCGTCGCGTACGCCGCCCACCGCCCGCCGGGCGTCGGGTGGCGGGACGCGATGTTCGCCGCCCGGTGGTTCGTCGTGTTCGGCCCGCTGCTGTTGGTGTGGGCCGGGGCGTGGCTCCGCCGCCCGCACCGCCGCGGGTCCTGGGCCGTCGTCGGGGCGCTGCTGGCGTTCAGCGCGGCGGTCGGGGTGGTCGGGGCGACCCGCCCGTGGCCGCGGGACGGGTACCGCCGGTACACCGCCGCCGAGGCCGCTCGAAAGCTGTGGCGCGGCGAGTCCGCCAGCCCGCCGCGGACCACGCTCGCCGGGCCGGACTGGGGCTCGGCCGGCGGGGACGCGAGGTAGCGGCGCGGCAGCGAGGCAACACGACGCCTCAAACGCCCGGCCGGGCTCGACGGCTCGGGGCCACCTTTCCGTTCGCCCTCACCCGCCGCGGCTGCGCCGCGACGACCACTCCAGGCGGGAGAGGTAAAGTTGCCGCCCAGCCTTGGGCACCTTGCCGCCCGGCCGCCGGGCACCCGCCTGTTCGCCCCCGCCCACAGCGCTCGTTACACTCCCCGCCCATGGCCACGCCCGCCCCCGCGCCGCCCGCCCCGCCGTCCGCCGCCGCCCCGCTCACGGATTGGGTCGCGTTGCACGGCGACGCGTTCAAGGGCCGCAAGGCGCTCGTCACCGGCGGGGCCGGGTTCATCGGGTCGCACCTGGCCGAGGCGCTTTTCCGGCTCGGGGCGGCCGTCGTCGTGCTCGACGACCTGACCGGCGGCGCGGTCGACAACCTCAAGCACCTGCCGGCCGTCCACTTCGTCCGCGGGTCGATCCTCGACTCGAACCTGCTGGCCCGGTGCGTGGCCGGGTGCGACGTCGTGTTCCACCAAGCTGCCCTTGGGTCGGTGCCGGCGAGCGTGAACCACCCCCGCCGGTACCACGAGGTGAACGCGGGCGGAACGCTGAACGTGCTCGAGGCCGCCCGGCTGGCCGGGGTGCGGCGGGTGATGTTTGCCGCCAGTTCCAGCGCGTACGGCGACTCGGAGGCGCTGCCGAAGGTCGAGACGATGCCCGTCTGGGCCAAGAGCCCGTACGCCGCGACGAAGGCGGCCGGCGAGGCGATGCTGCGGGCTTGGTCGGACAGCTACGGGCTGGACACGGTGTCGCTGCGGTACTTCAACATCTTCGGCCCGCGGCAGAACGCCAACAGCGCGTACGCGGCCGTGATCGCCGCGTTCGCCAAGGCGCTGCTGGCCGGGACCGCGCCGGTCATCTACGGGGACGGCGAGCAGAGCCGGGACTTCACGTACGTCGACAACGCCGTCCACGCGAACCTGCTGGCCGCCCGGGCCCCGGGCCGGCTCGGCGGGGTTGTGCTGAACGTCGCCTGCGGGGCGCGGGTGACGGTGAACGAGCTGGCGGCCGAGATGGCCCGCCGGCTGGGCCGGCCGGACCTGGCCGCCAGCCACCAGCCGGACCGGGCCGGCGACGTGAAGCATTCGCAGGCCGACCTGTCGGCCGCGCGGGCGGCACTCGGGTACGAGCCGGTCGTCAACTTTCAGGCCGGGCTAGCGGCGACCGTCGATTGGTACCGTTCGGCCGGGGCGTAGCCGGCGGGAAGACTACTGGCCGGACAGAAAAGACAACTGCAGCCCGAGGCGAACGAGCATGGGAACCCACTACCCCGGCGTGCCGCACGACCTCGTCGCCTGGCTGCGGGACGCGGCCGGGCTGACGGCGTTCGTCGAGACCGGGACGCACAAGGGCACGACGGCGGCGTGGGCGGCCGGGCTGTTCCCCCGGGTCGTGACGACCGAGGCGTACGAGCCGCTGTACCGCTTGTCGCTCGCCAGGCACGGGCACCTGCCAAACGTCGAGTTCCGGCTCGGCGACAGCCCGGCCGTGCTGCGGGAGGTGGTGCCGACGCTGACCGGCCCCGCGGTGTTCTGGCTCGACGCCCACTGGAGCGGCCCCGGGACGGCCGGCGGGGCGGAGGCCTCACCTGGCCCCGCCGCCGGTCCCGTCCCTGACGCGAGGGCCCGTCCGGGCGGCGAACCCGGCTCAGGCGCGGCGACCGAGGAGGGGTCCGGCAGTGCTGCCGGCGAGTGTCCGCTGCTGGCCGAATTGGCCGCCGTGAACGCCGCGGCCGCCGACGCGGGCCACGTCGTGCTGATCGACGATGCCCGCCTGTTCCTGGCCCCCCCGCCGGCCCCACACGACCCGACCCACTGGCCGGACCTGCGGGCGGTGTGCGACGCGCTCGGCCGGCACCCGTCGGACCGGTACGTGCTCGTGTTCCGCGACGTGATCGTCGCCGTTCCCTCGCGGCTCCGAAGCGAGCTGATCGCGTACGTTCGAGCCGCGGTAGAAATGGCGACCGAGTCGGTGGGATGACCGCCAGCTCTGTCGACCGGCGGCAGCCCCGGCACCAGATCTTTGCGTTTCCGTATCGGACGTGCCGACCCGCCCCGGCGTGGCTTGCCCACGTTCCGGCTCGCCCGCCGCCGAAGGGACCGACGCCCGGCCCAATCGAGCGCATTTTCATCCGGGTCGGGTTACATTGTTGTCGATGAGCCGCAGTGAGTAACCGTTCCGCCGAACCTGTCCCCGTCGGTATGAGTAACTAAGCCTGACGGGGCTAGGCCCCGACCCTCATCGTCGTCCCGTCGACACGACTTGGCCAAGGGGCCGAGTAAGACTTTGGAGGCGCCGAACGCGCCTCCCATATTGATCTCATCGTCGGCGCCGCCGGGCGTTGGTTTCCCGGTCCGCACCTTCCGGATCGACACAGGGTCCGCCCGCGGCGCGATGGTGTGGCGGGTGACGTCGGTTTGCCCCGCGTGAGTTGCGAAGACCCATGACCGCCCCGCTCCCCAGTACGCCCGCCCGAACAACAGGGGCCGAGGTGCCCGTCGCTTTCTCGACGGGGCCGGCCGTCGCGGGCGTTGGCGCGACGCCCCGCCCCCAGCCGTACCTCAAGATCCGAGCGACGAGCGGGTGGGCGGCCCTGAACCTGCGGGAGACGTGGCAGTTCCGCGACCTGCTG
>JAQGHJ010000046.1 GCA_028288905.1 Phycisphaerales bacterium
CTGGCCGTCCACGAGTACGCGGCCAGCCGGATCAAGATGGCCATGGTCGGGCACGGGCACGCCGCTAAGGGGCAGATGCAGCGGGCCGTCCAGGCGTTCTGGGACCTGCCCGAGCCCCCGAACCCGCCTGACGTCGCCGACGCCCTGGCCGTCGCCCTCTGCTGCGGCAGCGCCCTCCAGGCTGCCCGTCAGCGGCCGGCCGACGCCGTCCCGCTCCCCAAGCTCGCCCTCCGCCGCCGCGGCAAGGCCAAGTTCACCCTCGCCGTTCTGGCCGCGGCCGGGGTGGGCGGTGCATGAGTGGGCGAGCGACGGAAAACGCATACCATTTTCCCTCAAGCGGCCGCGTGACCCGAACCAGTTGTTAGGTTAATATACGGGTATCCGGTCGCTCGTCAATCGGCCCGTCGCCATTTGCCCGCGCCGCCGCGTTCCCGCACCCGCCACGCCATGATCTCTTCCCTCACCGGCACCCTGCGCCACGTCGACGAGGACCGCGTCCACCTCCAGGTCGGCCCGATGGTTTACGAGGCCATGGTCCCGGCCAGCGACGTCCCGCTGCTCATGAGCGGCGTCGGGCAGGAACTGACGTTCCACACGATCCTGTACCTCGAGGGCGACGCGTCCGGCGGGAACCTCGAGCCCCGCCTGCTCGCCTTCCTGCGGAAGGAGGACAAGCGGTTTTTCGAGAAGTTCATCACCGTCAAGGGCATCGGCCCCAAGAAGGCGCTCAAGGCGCTGATCTACCCGGCCGGGGACATCGCCCGCGCGATCGAGGAGAAGGACGCCCGGTTCCTCGTCGGCCTGCCGCAGATCGGCAAGCGGATGGCCGAGCAGATCGTGGCCGAGTTGGCCGGCAAGGTGAAAGAGTTCGCCACCAGCTACGACGGCACCACCCCGAGCATCGACGGGGCCAGCGTGCGGCGCAGCGCGGTCGAGGAGGACGCGATCGCCGCCCTGATGGCCCTTGGCGAACGGCGGGCCGACGCCGAGGGGCTGCTCGAGCGGGCGCGGACGACGGTCACGAACGTTAAGACGAGAAACGACCTCGTGCGGGAGATGCTCCGGCTGAGGACGACCCGGGCGGGGTGACGCGTGTACCGCCGGCCGACCCCTCGTCGGCGGCCGCTACTGTCACCAATTCCAGTCTGCCGGCGCGTAGCGGGCGGACGGCATCCGGAATAGGTTGCCGTCCGCCACGACGTACGTCAGCCCGGCCGTTTCGTCCCGCCACACGCGGCTGTACTCGGCGACCGGCTCCGCCAGACCCCGTCGGCCGTCGTCCGTCGGATCGGCCGGGCCGGCCGGCGTGGCCGGATCGACTTCGGGGACGAGTCCGTCCGGCTTCACCCAATACCATTCGTTCTTCGACGTGCGATACCGGTTGGCGAACACGCGGACGCCCTTGGTGCCCCCGGCGACGGATTGGATGCGGAAGCCCGGATCGGAGTAGATTGTTTCCACCCATGTTGGCAGGGCCCCGGCGGCGTAGCGAACGCTGAGGCGCGAGGGGCCGGCCAGTTTGCGGAACGACTCGACGAGCTGGTGGTATACCCCGTTGGCCTCGGAACGGTTGTTGATCACGGTGCGGAACGCACCGAACGGCAGGGCGTGGAGGTACAGGTACTCGAGACCGTCCCACGCCTGTCCAGGAGCGGTGGGAGCGCGTCGGCCCCGCTGGTCGCGACGAACACGCGGGACCGAGAGAACTCTTCCTCGGTGAGTGACCGATTGAAGCAGCGATCCTCCCGATCCGCCTCCTGCCATCGAACCACGGACGCGCCGCCCCGCACCGTCACATCAATGACGGAACCCGGGCCGCCGCCGTAGTAAAAAGCCTCCAACGCGAACACCTCCAGCGGCGGTTCGGCACTCTGAAACCGTGCCAGCAGTTCGCGCTCGATCGGCCACTGGTCCGCGGCGGCCACGATGCTGCGGCGGCCGGTCTTGTCGGTCTGGAGGAGGGTGAGGACCCGGAGGTGGGGCGGCGATTCGGCCCGGGCACTTTTCTGTGACGCGACCGACCCGCGAACGCTCGGCGGTGCCCCGGTTGTTACGGCCGGGCTCGCGTCACCGACCACGTTGCTTCGCGTCGTCGGCGAGGTGCTACAGCCGTTGGCCCAGACGCTGGTGCCGACGGTCAACAGCAGGAGGAAGCTGCGACCGACGGGCATAACGCCATTCTACCTCACTGAGCCGCCGTGTTTGGAGTGGGCACGGTGTTTGGACGAGCCGGAAGCGTTAGCGACGGAGCCGAGCCCGCCTAAAGGACCGTCGCTGACGCTTCCGACGCCGTCCGGTCGCCCTGCGCGGTGGCCTCGGTCGGGTGGCCGTGCAGGACGCCAAATCGACGGGTGTCGTACGCCCGTGGCCGGCCCGCCTATTTCTTCCGCAGGACGAAGTACGCGTACCGCTCGTCCTGCACGAGCGGGGCCTTGGGCTTGAGGTAAATCGCGTGCGGCTCGAACCCGCACGTCTTGGCCGTCTCCCAAAAGTCGTCGAGCCGGTAGGTCGTCATGCTGGCGACGCCGAACTTGTAACCCCACCGGCGGGACCGGGTCCGCAGGCCGGTCGGGTACTTGATGTGAACGATCGCCATACCGCCCGGCCGGAGCAGGTCGGCCGCGATCTTCAGCACCTTCACCCCGTACTCCGGCGTCGGGAACACCTCGAACACGTAGAAGCAGACGAACAGGTCGCAGTCGTGCGGGATCACCGTCAGGGCGGTCTCGGGCGTCGCGGCCCCGATGAGCACGGGTTTGAAGTTCGCCAGTCCGGCGGCCGCCATCTGCCGGCCGCACTCGTCGAGGCTCGCCTGCGTGATGTCGACGCCGTAGAAGGCGTCGGTCACCTTGCCGAAGTGAACGGCGTTGGCCCCGCCCCCGCAGCCCCACTCGACCACCCGCTTCAAGGGCGTCGGCAGTTCGGCTGAGCGGGCGAAGGTGGTGAAGAGTTCGAGGTTCTCCCGCCCGATCGCCAGCCACGTCTCGGCGTCGGCGAAGCCGGCCCGCCAGTGCGCGTACAGGTCCCGCTTGTGCGCCGGCGGGGCGTCCCAGTACGCCTGGGCGTCGCGGGTGATTTTCGCTTCGGGCTCGTACCACCGGACGAGGTGGCGGAAGCCGTCGACGCCCGTGCGGCAGCGGCGGAGCAGGTCGCGGAGGCCGAGCATCAATGTCACCGTTGAGGGTTCGCCGGCACCGGCCGGTCCGATCGGGCGCAGGAGGTCGCGTCTTCCCCCTTCATCGACGCAGCGGATCGACGGCTTGACGGTTCGTGCCGCCGCGTCAGCCGGAGGGATTTCGCCGAGACCCGGTAATACCGTGCGGATTCCGGTTGCGGTGCCCCACAGGGCACGGCTAGAATAGTTAGGGTTAAGTTTGGTATCGAACCCGCCGGCACGGATGCCGCCGACCTTCGTCCACGACGGACGCAACCGGGTGCGCTTGTGGTGTCGATGTCCTTCGCTAAAACGGTGACCATGCCACGCGACCGCATCGTCGGGTCCGGGTCCGCGGGGGCGGACGAGGAGCGGTTGAACTACGCCCTCCGGCCGCAGCTGTTCGAACAGTACGTCGGGCAGGAATCGCTCATCCGCAAGCTCAAGATCGCGGTCGGGGCGGCCAAGTCCCGGTCTGAGCCGGTCGACCACATCCTGCTGCACGGGCCGCCGGGGCTTGGCAAGACGACGCTGTCCCACGTCATCGCGAACGAGGTCGGGGCGCAGGTGCACGTGACGAACGGGCCGGCTCTGACGAAGGGGGCAGACCTCGTCGGCATCCTGACGAAGCTGAACCGGGGCGACGTCCTGTTCATCGACGAGA
>JAQGHJ010000019.1 GCA_028288905.1 Phycisphaerales bacterium
GCGAGGGCGGACCTGCGGTCCAGCGGCTAAACGGGGAGTTCACCGCGACGTGTCGGTATCCAGCCCCCGACGCGATACCGAGGGCGTTGCCGCCCCCGGCCCGTGATATACTGCCACCCGATGAACGCGCTGCCCGAACAGGTTCTCGCGTCCCCACGCCTGATCGAGTTCCGCGACCAGATCGTCGACCGACTGGACGCCGAGCACGCGGCCCGCCGACGGTTCCGCGACCGTCTGCTCGCCGACGACCGGCGGGCGGAGTTCATCAACGGGGAGGTGGTCGAGCAGGTGGCGAACAAGGACAAGCACACGGTCTGCCTCGCGCTCCTCGCGACCCTCGTCACCACTTATGTTCGGCTGCGGGGGCTCGGGACCGTCCGAACGGAACAGGCGCTCGTCACTTTTCCGCGGAACGATTACTGTCCCGACCTGTGCTTCTGGACCGCCGCCCGCGGGATCGGGGCCGACCCGGACCAGTTCGTCTACCCGCCGCCCGACTTCGTCATCGAGGTCCTTTCCCCCAGCACCGAGCACCGCGACCGCGGCGTGAAGTTCGAGGACTACGAAGCCCACGGCGTCCGCGAGTATTGGATCGTCGACCCCGAGGCCCGGACGATCGAACAGTACGTCGAGCGGGCCGGCCGGTACGAGCGGGCGTTCGTCGGGGCGGCCGGCACAGTCCGGAGCGAAGTGGTCGCCGGGTTCGAGATGCCGGCCGAGGCCGCGTTCGACGACGCCGCCCAGATGGTCGCCTTGCGGCAGATCCTGCAGGCCGGTTGACTCGAGCTGTCGGCACGGCGAACTGGGCGCACCGGCGACGTCGCGACCGCCGCCCGCTTTTCAAGTCTTTGCGCCGGACGCGGCCGTCGGGTAAACTGCCCCTCGCACATCACGACCGACCTTCGCCCCGCGGCCGGCCCGTCGCCGTCGCGGACGGCGGCGGGTCGATCGCACGAGGCGAGGGAGCCCACTCATGTTCACCCGGACGCGCGGTGCGGTGTTCGCGGTAGCCACGTTTGCGGCGGTCACGAGTTTGTTCATCCTCGCCCCAGCCGCCGCCCGCGGCGGGCTGACGGCGGTGGTTCCATCGGCCCAGCCGGCCGCCCCGGTCATGCCGGTCGCCGCCGGAGCACTTGGCGACAGCCTCGTCGACGAGTACCAGTTCGCCACCGACACCGCGACGGCCGGCGGGGACCGGCGGACGGCCAAGAACTTCGTCGAGATTCTGGCCGAGACCGGCCGGATCAACGTCGGGACCTTCACGACGGCCGACCGCGGCGAGCCCCGGCTGCAAGGGTACGAGCGGAACTGGGGCCGCAGCGGGGCGCGGACGATAGACCTGACGCCCCAGGTGGCCGGCCTGGCAAGCCAGGCGGCGGCGGGGCAGGTCGCCCTGGCGTTCGTCGAGGTCGGCGGCAACGACTTCCGCGACCTCGCTTCGGCCCTGGCGGCCGGCGACCCGAGCGTTGACCCGGCCTCCGCAACAACGGCGGCCCTCGCCCGCACCGTCGGCTCGGCCCAGGCCCTGCTGGCCGCTAACTCCGCCCTCCGCGTCGTCGTCGGGAACGTGCCGGACATCACCCTCACCCCGGGTGCCCAACTGGCCTTGTCCGCCAACCCCGCCCTCGCCCCGGCGTTCGCGCAGGTCAGCGGCGCGATCGACCAGTACAACGCCGTGCTGGCCGCCCAGCTGTCCGCCGACCCGCGGGTGGCCGTCGCCGACGTGAACGCCGCCCTTAAGGCCGTCGTCGCCGCGCCGTCGGCCGCCGTGCCGGGCGTCGTGATCGACCCGCTCGTCCCGTCGTCCGACCCGACCCACCTGTTCGTCGACCTGATCCACCCCGGCACCGTCGGCAGCGCGCTGCTGGCCAACGCGTTCATCGACGCGGCCGACACGGCGTTCGACATGGGCATCGACCCGCTAACCGCCTCGGACATTCGCGCCGCCTCCGGCCTCGGCGGCGGTGGCCCTTCTGCCGTGCCCCTCCCGCCGGCCGGGTGGGTCGGGCTGATGACGCTCGGCGGCATGGCCGCGGCGGAAGTTCGGCGACGGCGGCGGGCGGCATGAGCGGCCGGCTGCTGCCATCGATCCGCCCGCGTCGCAGCCCAGAAGGAGCGTGAGGGTTCTAAGGTTGCCGGCGTTGGGAAGGCACCCCGGTAGGTTCCCCGCGGAAGCCGACCCCGGGGCTCGCCCACCGGACTGCGGCGCTTCCCCCCTTCGGGACTCCGGCGTGCGACCACCGCCCGCCCGGCTTATAACTCCCAGCCGATGTCGACGCCGCCGACCGTCCCCTCGCCCCTCTCCCCCAACCCGCCCTTGGCACCCCGCCCGCCCGTCCCGCCGGGGCGGGTCGAGCTGCTGTTCCTCGGGTCCGGCACGAGCGCGGGCGTCCCGATGATCGGGTGCGACTGCCCGGTCTGCACCAGCCCCGACCCCCGCGACAAGCGCACCCGCCCGAGCGTCGTCGTCCGGTACGGCGGCGTGCAGGTGCTGGTCGACACGACGCCCGAGCTGCGGCTCCAGGCCGTGTCGAACGGGCTGACGAGCATCGACGCCGTCGTGTTCACCCACGCCCACGCCGACCACATCATGGGGCTGGACGACGTCCGGCGCTTCAACGCGATCCGCGGCGGCCCGCTCGACGTCTGGGCCGACGAGGCGACCCACGCCGCCCTCGTCCGCTGCTTCGCGTACGCGTTCCGCGCCCCGTCGGCCGACATGAAGGTGTTCCGCCCGCACCTGGACCACCGCCAGATCACCGGGCCGTTCGAAGTGGCTGGCGCGACGTGGACGCCGATCCCGCTCCTGCACGGCGAGATGCCGGTGCTCGGGTTCCGCGTCGGTCGGCTGGCGTACTGCACGGACGTCAGCCGTATCCCGGACGCGTCGTACCCGCTGCTCAAAGACCTGGACGTGCTCGTGCTCGACGCACTGCACAAGAAGAAGCACACGACCCACTTCAGCCTCGACGAGGCGATCGCCGAGGCCGCCAAGATCGGGGCGAAGCAGACGTGGTTCACCCACATTGCCCACGGCCTTGCCCACGCCGAGACGAACGCCGAGCTGCCGCCCGGCGTGCGGCTGGCGCACGACGGGCTGGTGGTGGAGGCGGGGCGGTAGGGGCGGTCCGCGGCCGTGCCGTCACGTCGTAGAACCGGCTGTGCCGGCCCTGCGGCGCCAAGTCTGGCCCGAAGCCCTTTGGGGCACCGTCGCCCGAGGCCCATTGAGGCCAGCCATGACGCCGCCCGCCCCGTTCGACCCGCGGACGCACCGCCTGACCGACGGCCGCGACCTGCTCGTCCGCGAGGCCGGGCCCGACGACGCCCGGGCGGTGCTCGACCATGTCGCGGCGGCCTGCGGCGAGTCGGACAACCTCACGTTCGGCCCGGGCGAGTTCGAGCTGGGCGAGGCCGAGGAGCGGGAGTTCCTGCGGGCGAGTCGAGCCGCCGCCGGCCAGCTCTACCTGCTCGGGGTCGTCGACGGGGCGGTCGTCGCCACCCTGAGCTTCGCCG
>JAQGHJ010000068.1 GCA_028288905.1 Phycisphaerales bacterium
GCAGCGGGACGAACGCCGGCGTCCGGCCGCCGGTCGCCTTGTCGCAGACCATGAACCGCACGCAGTCCGCGCCAGCCGCCACGTCCGCGGCGAAAAAGTCGTTGTGCGGGCCGAACCCGAACGTCACGCGGTCGCCGGCCCAGCCGGCCGCGGCGCAGGCGGCGACGAGGTCCGGGTCGTCGCCGTTGACCACGAGCAGCCCGCCCGCCGACAGCCCGCCGGTGACGGCCGCGTTCTCCCGCCGCACGCCGGCCAGGTCCCCGAGCCCTTCGAGGTGCTCGGCCCCGGCGTTCGTGATGACGGCCACGTCCGGCCGGGCCATCTCGGTCAGCGGCGCGATCTCGCCCGGGTGGTTCGTGCCGAGCTCGAGCACGAGGTAGTCGTCCGCCGGGTCGGCCGGGAAAATCGCCAGCGGCACGCCGACGTTGTTGTTGTAGCTTTTGGGCGACACCGTGCCGCGGAGCCGGGTGCCGAGGGCGGCGTGCACGAGCAGCTTCGTCCCTGTTTTGCCATTGCTGCCAGCGACGGCGATCACCTTCCCGTGAAGCCGTTGCCGGACGAACCGGGCGGCCGCGCCGAGGGCGGCGTACGTGTTGGCGACCCGGATCAGGTGGAACCCCGGCGGCGGCGGGACGAACCCGGCCGGCACCCGCTCGACGACGGCCGCGATCGCCCCGCCGGCACGGGCGGCGGCCAAGTGGTCGTGGGCGTCGAACCGCTCGCCGCGGAGGGCGACGAACACGCTCCGCGGCGACATGTGCCGAGTGTCCGTGCAGACCGCCTCGACGGCCGGCGCGTCGACCAACGTGCCGGTGGTCGGGTCGGTGAGGTGGATGCCGCCGACGGCGGCGCGGAGGTCAAAGAGGGGGATCGGGTGCATGGAGGTCGTGGCGAGGCGGCGACGCCTCGGACGCGGAAAGCGACCGAGGCGTGGCGGGTCGTGAAGGCGACGCATTCATTAGCCCCGGGCAGAAGCCCGGGGTGAGGGGCGTGCGACGTGACGGCACGTCCGGCATCCGGAGCGGCTCACCCCGGGCTTCCGCCCAGGGCTAACACAATCACGCTGGCACGGGTCCGGGCACAGTCGCGTCCGCGAAGGTCAACCGCCCGCCATCGCCTCGGCGAAGCCGGCCGCCCGGACGGCCGCCACCGCTTCCTCGACGTCGTCGAAGTGCCGCCGCTCGGCCCCGACGATCTGGTAGTTCTCGTGCCCCTTGCCGGCCAGCAGCACGACGTCCGCCGGCCCCGCGTCGGCGACGATGCGGCGGATGGCGGCGCGGCGGTCGGGCTCGACGACGGCCGCCGCCCGGGCGGCGGGGCTCAGGCCGGTCAGCACCTCGTTCACGATCGCGACCGGGTCCTCGGTCCGCGGGTTATCGCTCGTCACGTACAGCGCGTCGGCCAGCCGCTCGGCGGTCGCCGCCATCCGGGGCCGCTTGGTGCGGTCGCGGTCGCCGCCGCAGCCGAACATCACCCGCAGCTTCCCCTTCGTCACCGGCCGCAGGGCCCGCAGCACGTTGTCGAGCCCGTCGTCCGTGTGGGCGTAGTCGACGAACACGGCGAACGGCTGCCCGGCCCGCACGGGCTGCAACCGGCCCGGGGCCCCCAGCGCGTCCCGCAGCCCGGCAGCGATCTGGTGAGCGGTCAGCCCGAACGTCTCGCCGGCGACGGCCGCCGCCGCCAGCGCGTTCTCGACGTTGTGCCGGCCGATCAGCAGCATGGACACCTCGGCTTGTCCGTCCGGCGTCTTGAGCACGAAGTGCGTGCCGGCGCTGGTCGTCACCGGGTCGAGGGCGGCATAGTCACAATTGGCCGTCAGTCCGAACCGCACGGCCCGCCCGGCCGTGTCTCGCACCATGCGACTTGAAGCCGCGCTGGCCGCGTTCACGACAGCCACGCCGTCGGCCGGCAGGGCGTCGAACAGCTTCGCCTTGGCCGCGGCGTACGCGTCCATGGTCTTGTGGTAGTCGAGGTGGTCGCCGGTCAGGTTGGTGAACGCGGCCGCGGCGAACCGCACGCCGGCCGCCCGGCCCTGGTCCAACGCGTGGCTGCTCACCTCGATCGCGCACGCGCCGCACCCGTGGTCCCGCATCGCCCCCAGCAGGTCGGCGACGTCGCACGCCGACGGCGTCGTCATGCTCGCCTCGACCGGCGTTCCGCCGCCGTCGTCGATCTCGACCGTACCGACCAGCCCGCACTTCACGCCGGCCTTGGCCAGCAGGTGCCGCAGCAGGTAGGTCGTGGTCGTCTTGCCGTTCGTGCCGGTGACGCCGACGACCTTCACCGCCTCGTCCGGCCGCCCGCGAAGGGCCATGCTCAAGATCGAAGCGACCGACGTCACGTCCGCGACGACGAGTTGCGGCAGCGGGGCATCGTCCGCCCGCTTGGCGACGACGGCGGCAACGGCCCCGCGGGCGTGGGCGTCGGCCAGGAACCGACTGCCGTCGGCCTTCGTCCCGGCACGGGCGACGAACAGGACGCCCGGCCGCACGAGCCGGCTGTCCTCGCGGACGGCGACAACCGGCACGTCCGGGACCCCGTTCAGATCCGGTGCGCCAGGGAGCGACCGCAAAAGTTCGTGCAGCAACATGGCGGGGAAGATCCCTTTCCCATTCCGTGCAAGCGGCGGCGCGGGCGGCATCCGTGCCGCCCGTCGGACGAAGCTTGTAACGCGCCGGTCGCGGCCGTTGCAATCCTGCCGGGCCGCCGCCGGCACCTGCGGGGCGGGTCGGGCGGGCGGCCCCGCCTTACCGGTTTCTTGACTTGCCCGGACCCCGACGGTCTGATCGGGCGGCCGTCGGGAGCGGGTTCCGTGGTTCAAATTGGGGAGTCGCCGTTGACGCTCGCTCGTCTGGTATTAGCCGCGGCGGTAACGGTCGGCGCGGTGAACCGGCCGGTGGCGGCCGCCGCGGCGGCAACGGCGGCCGCAACGGATCCGAAGGCGGAGTTGGAGGCGGCCAAGGCCGTGCGGACGGACGGGCGGGCGAAGGCCCGGGCGGTACTCGTCGCGGCCGTCGACTCGCAGATCAAGGCGGCCGGGGGGGGGCGGGGGACCTCGACGCCCTTAAGGGGCTGACGGCCCAGAAGGATGCGTTCCTGACGGCCGGCGTGCTGCCGAACTTGCCCGCCCTCAAGGAGGCCGCCGCCCAATACACGCAGGCGACCCGGCGGGCGGACGGGCAGCTCGTCGGCGCCTATGAGGCGGCGATCGGGGCGTACACGGACGCCCAGCGGCTCGACGATGCGATGGCGCTGCGAAAGGAGCGGCAGGCTCTGCTGAGCGGGGCCGGGGACGCCGCCTCGGCCACCACGCCCGAGGCGATCGCGCTGCTGTTGGAGCGGGCCAAGGGCGATTACCAGCAGCAGGTGGCCGACGCCAAGGCCGGGTACGTCAACGCCGTGGCGGCCCGGGTGAAGGCGGCGACGCGGCAGGGCGACCTGCCGCTCGTCACCGCGTTGCAGGCGGCCAAGGCCGCCGTCGAGGCCGACCGGCCGCTGCCGCCCGGGTTCGCCGACGCCGGCGTGGCCAGGGCGACGGCCCGGTACGGGTCGGCCGTGCAGGCGGACAACCTTCGGCTCGCCCAAGCGTTCCGGGAGGCGGTGCGGGGCATGACCCGGGCCGGACACATCGACCGAGCCCAGGAGATCCAAGCCGAGTTCGACGCGACCGGGCTGAACGTGCCCGGCGGCCGCGGGACGGCGACGGTTGGCGGCGGCGGCGGCGGCGGGACCGAGGCGGCCTCGAAACTCTCCCGCACCCTCCCGTCCTTCCTGGCTGCCGACGGGACGTACGCGACGGAGAAGGATGGCATCCGCCCGGCCCGCGGGTGCGTCGTGGGCACCAAGGCCGCCGATTTCCTGTCCAAGGACTTTGTGTTCGACGTCACGCTCGTCGTGCCCAAGGCCGAGGGGCGTGATGAGTCGGCCGTCATCGGCTTGGGCGACGGGACCGAGAAGGGGTCGCTCCGCGTGCTCGTCCGGCAGGACGGCGGGTGGGGCAAGCGGGCATTTCTAGCACTCGGGGACGAGTGGGGCAAGCATTTCGGCGACGTCCGCGGCGGGGAGACGTACGTCGTGCGGGTCCGCCGGGCCGACGGCCCGGTCACGGTCTCCGTCGGGCAGGTGGTCGACGGCCAGTTCGTCGCCGATAGCTCGCAAACGGTCGGCGATGCGGCCGCGGCCGTCCCCGGGCTGTCGGGGAAGCGGGCCAAGCTGTTCTTCAGCGGCGGCGTGCTGTTCACGC
>JAQGHJ010000150.1 GCA_028288905.1 Phycisphaerales bacterium
GTCGGCGTCTGAGTTGTAACTGAACCACGGCAGGAACGTGCCGACGACGACGAGGGCGGCCCCGGCGATCAGTGGGGCCCGGCCCGATCTGCCCGCCCAGCCCCGCCCGGCCGACTTCGCCCATCCGGCCGACCACGGCCGAGATGACGGCGGCGGGGCGGCCGCGGCCGTCGCCGCCAGGGCGGTCAGCAGTTCGGCGCACTCGTCCGCCGTGATCTTCCCCGACTCCAGCAGGCGCAGCACCCGCTCCCGCTCCGACGACAGCCCGACCGTCGGGCCCGGGTCGGCCGGCGAGGGCGTCGCCCCGGCCGCCAACAGCAGGGCGATCAGCGGGTGAACGAGCAGGGCGGCCGCGATGACCATGGCGGCCGCCGTCGCCCACTCCACGCCATCCTCCCACCCCGTCGCGGCCCCGGTGAACCCGGCGGCCAACACGATCGTCACGGCCAGAAACGCGTTCGACCCGCCGACCCACGCCCGCGCCCCGGCCGCGCCGCCGGCTCGCTCGGCGTCGGTCAGCCGGCGGTTGACCCACTTCTCGAACAGTTTCACCGACAGCCCGAGCCCCAACACGACGAGCAGCCCGACGGCGAGCAGGTGGACGGCCAGCAGCGGCGGCGGCGGGACCTCGAACGTCTGGAGCAGCCGCTTGGACCCCTGCGCCAACGGGCGGGTCGCCCCGGCCGGGCTGGCCAGGTCAAGCACCACGCCGAGCATGGCGGCCGCCCCGGCCGCGAATGACGCCAGGCCGAGCACGACCCGCCGCCGCAGCGGCCACGCCGGGGCGACTGCTGGGCCGAGCAGCCACTTGTACGCCGACAGGGACGTGAGCCACAGCACCGGCCATACGCACAGCGCCAGCGCGGTGGCGATCCGAACCCACTCGGCCCACTCCCGCGGCGCGAACGCCGCCTCGCGCATCCATGATTCGTTCACGGCGACCTCCGTTTGAGCAGTCGGGCGGCATCCTTCGCGGTGATCTCACCCCGCTCCAGCCGGCCGAGAATTGTGCCGGCGCTCACCGGCTCACCCGGCCCGGTCGCCGCGGAAGGCGGCACAACGGGGGCGGCGGCTGCGGGCACAGCGGCGGGGCGGGTGGCGGGTTGGGGCAACCCGGCCGATTTCGGCACTGGGGCGATTGGGTCGGCGTCCGCGGCGGGCGTTTCGGGGCCGTTCCCGAGCAGCGCGTTCAGCAGGTCCAGCCGCTTGCAGACGGTCGGGTACGAGATGCCCAGCGCCTTCTCGACCTCCCGGATGTTCCCGCGGCAGCGGAGGAACGTGAGCGCGAACGCCCGCACGTCGTCCGGCAGCCGCATGAACGGCGGGATCGGCAGGGCCGTCTCGACCGCCGACCGGCACCGCCCGCACGACAGGCGGGCGATCGCCAATTCCCCGTCACAAACGGGACAGGTCGAAACGAGCCGTTTACGCGGCAAGCCGTCCATATCCTGGCGTTCTACCTTGAATTATTAAAGTTGGCCATTGAAATATTCAATCATTCCTGGGACTGAAGAAGGCAATCTGGAGCGGGGCTCCTGAGCGGCCGCAGCGCCATACGATGGTTTTGTGCTACCGGCGAGTCGGCCGGCCGCGGCAGGGCTGTAGCGCGTGGCGATCCGCCCGCCCCGCCCGAGGCGCCGGCGAGGGCGAACGAGGAATGCGAACGATGTCCGCGATCAGCATGGCGATCGAACACGGCCGCCCGCTTGCCGACGCCCGGGCGGCCCTGCGGTCGGCCGTCGAACAGACGGCGGGGAAGTTCGGCCCGATGGTCCGGCACGTCGCGTGGTCGGCGGCCGGGGACGCGGTCCGCGTGACCGGGCCGGGCTTCGTCGTCGACCTGGCGGTCGACGCGACCCACGTCCGCGTGACCGGCGAACTGACCGGGGCGGCGGGGATGATCGCCGGGCCGGTCGTGGCCGGGTTGAAGCAGATCGTCCAGCGGGCGTTCCAGAACAAGCTGCCGGGCGGGCGGTGACGATCCCACGCCGCGGCGTCGTGACGTGTGGATTGGGCCCGCACATATGGAAGACGCCCGTCCGCGGTTGCGTCCCCCCACACCGTCTGCTATCCCCGCCTCAGTGCATGACCTCCCCCTGATCACGCTGTTGGCCGCCGCGTTCACCGCCGCCTGGGTGCTCGGGATCATCACGCAGCAGCTCAAGCTGTCGCCGATCGTCGGATACCTGTTGGCCGGCATCGTCATCAGCAAGTACACGCCGGGGTTCGTCGCCGACGAGCACCTGGCGCCGCAACTGGCCGAGCTCGGGGTCATCCTGCTGATGTTCGGCGTCGGGCTGCACTTCCACCTCGGCGACCTGCTGAAGGTGAAGGACGTGGCCGTCCCCGGGGCGATCGGCCAGAGCCTCGTCGCGACCGGGCTCGGCGTTTGCCTGGCCCTGGCGATGGGGTGGGGCCCGAAGAGCGGGTTCGTGCTCGGGGTCGCGATGGCCGTCGCGAGCACGGTCGTGCTGATCCGGGTGCTGACGGACAACCGGATGCTCGACAGCACGCACGGGCACGTGGCCGTCGGGTGGCTGATCGTCGAGGACATCCTGACCGTCGTCGTGCTCGTGCTGATCCCCGCTCTCGGCACGACGGCCGGCGGGGCAGGACACGGGGCGGCCGCCGCCGGCAGCATCGGGGTCGCCCTTGGGGTGGCGTTGCTGAAGCTGTCGGTCCTCGTCGCCCTGATGCTGTGGGCCGGGGCTAAGGTGATCCCGTGGGTGATGGTCCGCGTCGCCCGGCTCCGCAGCCGCGAGCTGTTCACGTTGACCGTGCTCGTGATGGCGATCGCGATCGCGGCCGGGTCGTATTACGCCTTCGGGGCGTCGATGGCGCTCGGGGCGTTCCTGGCCGGCATGGTGGTCGGGCAATCGCCGGTCAGCCAGCAGGCGGCGGCCGACGCGCTGCCGCTGCGGGACGCCTTCGCCGTGTTGTTCTTCGCGTCCGTCGGCATGCAGTTCGACCCGAAGTTCGTAGTCCAGCACCCGAACATGCTGGCGGCCGGGCTGGCGATCGTGTTGCTCGGCAAGCCGCTGGCCGCCCTGGCGATCGTCGCCGTCATCGGGTACCCGGCCCGCACCGCGATCGTCGTCGCGCTGGCGCTGGCCCAGATCGGCGAGTTCTCGTTCATCCTGTCCGACCTCGGCAGGCAGAGCGGGCTGCTCGACGCGACCGGGCACAACCTGCTGGTGGCCGTCGCGATCGTGTCGATCACGCTCAACCCGCTGCTGTTCCGCCAGCTCCCGCGGGTCGAGCGGTGGCTCAAGGAGCTCCCGACGCTGTGGCGGTTCATGAACCGCAACGCTGCCAAGCGGGAGGCCCAGATGAACGCCGACGCCGGCCAGATCATGAGCGCCGCCTCGGGCCCGGTCGCGGTCGTGATCGGGTACGGCCCGGTCGGGCGGACGGTCGACCGGCTCCTTCGCGGCCGCGGGCTGGAAACGGTGGTCGTCGACCTGAACATGGAGACGGTTCAGGCGATCGGCCGGGAGGGCCGGGCCGCCCTGTACGGCGACGCGTTCAACGTCGAGGTCATGCACCAGGCGATGGAGCGGGCGACGCACCTGATCATCACCCTCCCGCACCACGCGGCCGCCCGGAACCCGCTGATCGCGTCGGCCAAGCTGATCAACCCGGCCATCAAGGTGTTCGTCCGGGCCCGGTACATCAGCGAGCGGGAGGACCTGGAGCAGGTCGGGGCCGACGCCGTCGTGTTCGAGGAGGCCGAGGCGGCCGTCGCGCTCGCCCGCCAGGTCCTGAGCGACGGCGGGGCGGCCGAGGCGGACGTCCGGCACGAGACGACGAAGATCCGGCAGGAGTTCGCGGCGGTGCTGCCGGGGATGTGAAGGCGTCTCCCGTGGCACGGGTTTGCAACCCGTGCCGTGCGTACCCGCACGCGGACGGCTCGCCGCCCTTAGCCTTACCCTGTTCCTCTCCTCATAGGGATCGCTACGCTCGGGCTGGTCGGGCCGGGTACGTCCCGAGGGCCGTGGGTACACGGCCCGCACGGGTTGCAAACCCGTGCCACGAAGAGGTGCCTCGCCTTGCCCCTGCCGCGCCGGTTCCATACGCTGCGCCGCGCTCATGGACCGACCCGACCCGCCGCCCGCCGCTTCGCCCGCCTCCGCGCCGTCGTCCGCTCCTGCCCCCGCTTCCGCCCCCGCCCCGGGCAAGAAGCTCTCGCCGGCGATGGAGCAGTACCGGCAGTTCAAGGCCCAGCACCCGGGGTACGTGCTGTTCTTCCGGATGGGCGACTTCTACGAGATGTTCTGGGACGACGCCCAGGTGTGCGCCAGGACGCTGGGCGTGGCGCTGACGAGCCGGAACAAGGGGTCGCCGGACGAGATCCCGATGGCCGGCGTGCCGTTCCACGCGGTCGAGTCGTACCTGCGGAAGATGATCGCGGCCGGGCACAAGGTCGCGATCTGCGAGCAGATGGAGGACGCCGCCCTGGCCAAGGGGCTGGTCAAGCGGGAGGTGGTCCGGCTGATGACGCCGGGCACGCTCACCGACGACCCGCTGCTCGATGGCCGGAGCGACAACTACCTCGCCGCCGTCGCGTTCGGGCTGACCAAGGCCGACGGGTACAAGGCGGCCGTCGCGTGGGTCGAGCTGTCGACCGGTGAATGTACGGCCGCCACGGGCACCGAGGGGCAGGTGCTGGACGAGATCGCCCGCCTGCGGCCGGCGGAGGTGCTCGTGCCCGAGCTGCCCAGCGGGGCCGAGCATGAGTTCGCGCAGCGCCTGCGCAACGTCGGCGTCACGTCGATCACGAGCCGGGCCGGGTGGCAGTTCACCCCGCACCACGCCAAGGAAGAGCTGAAGCGACAATGGGACGCCGGCACCGCGGCCGGGTTCGGGTTCGCCGACGACGACCCGGCCGTCCTGGCGTGCGGGGCGGTGCTGAGCTACCTGACCGAGACGCAGAAGGGCGGCGTCGCCCACCTGCGGCCGCTGCGGCGGCACGTCGTCGCCGACCACCTGTCGATCGACCCGGCCAGCTGGCGGAGCCTGGAAGTCGACCGCACCCTCCGGTCCGGCGGCACGGAGGGGTCGCTCCTGTCGGCGATCGACCGCACCCGCACCAGCATGGGCGGCCGGCTGCTGCGGCAGTGGCTGCGGACGCCGCTGCGGGACGTGGGGCAGATCACGGCCCGCCAGGACGCGATCGCGGCGATGCTGGAGTCGCCGGCGGCGCTGAAGCAGGTGGTCGGCCAGCTCGACGACATCTGCGACATCGAGCGAATCGTCGGCCGGCTGGCCGTCAACCGCATCGGCCCTCGGGACTTAGCCGGGCTGAGCAAGTGCCTCCAGTCGCTGCCGGCCCTGCTGGCCGTGCTAGCCGAGATGCCGGGGGCGGACGCCGTCGCCCCAGAGTTGGCCGCCCTCGCGCCGTTCTGCCGGGAGCAGGCGGGCTTCTTGGGCGGCGCGATTCTGCCCGACCCGGCCCCGCACCTGCGGGAGGGGAACGTGATCGCCCGCGGGTTCGACCCCGAGCTCGACCGGCTCAAGGAGATCGCCAAGCACTCCGCCCGCTGGCTGGCCGAGTACCAGGCCCGGCTCGCGGCCGAGGCGAACATCCCGTCCCTCAAGGTCGCGTACAACAAGGTGTTCGGCTACTACATCGAGGTCACGAACGCCCACAAGGACAAGGCCCCGGCGAACTGGACCCGTAAGCAGACCACCACCACGAGCGAACGGTACATCACCGAGGAGCTCAAGGCGTTCGAGAACGAGGCGTTGACCGCTTCCGACCGGTCCGTCTCGCTCGAGCAGCAGCTGTTCGAGAAGGTGCGGCAGGCGCTGCTGCCGCACGTCGGGTCGTTCCAGGCGCTGGCGCTGGGGCTGGCGCGGGTCGACGTGTTGTCGGCACTCGCGTCGCTCGCCGCCGAGCGGCGGTACTGCCGGCCGACGGTCACCGAGGACCGGGTGCTGGACGTCGTCGACGGCCGGCACCCGGTCCTCGACATCCAACTCGGCAGCGAGTTCGTCGCCAACGACACGAAGTTCGGCCCGGACGACTCGCTGTCGCTCATCACCGGTCCGAACATGGCCGGCAAGAGCACCTACATCCGGCAGGTCGCGCTCATCACGCTGCTGGCCCAAGTCGGCAGCTACGTGCCAGCCAAGACCGCGACGGTGGGGGTGGCCGATCGACTGTTCACCCGGATCGGGGCGAGCGACGAGTTGCACGCCGGGCAGTCGACGTTCATGGTCGAGATGACCGAAACGGCCAACATCCTGAACAACGCGACCGACCGAAGCCTCGTCGTGCTCGACGAGATCGGCCGGGGCACGAGCACGCTCGACGGGCTGAGCCTGGCGTGGGCGATCGCAGAGCAGATCGCGACCACGATCCGCTGCCGCACCCTGTTCGCGACGCACTACCACGAGCTGACCGACCTGAGCCAGCGATTTACGGGGGTGCGAAATCTGAACGTGGCCGTGAGAGAGTGGGAGGATCAGGTCATCTTCCTACACCGGATTGTTGAGGGCGGCACGGACCGCAGCTACGGCATCCACGTCGCCCGCCTGGCCGGCGTGCCGCGAAGCGTGCTGGAGCGGGCCCGCCAGTTGCTCGGCGAGCTGGCCGTCCACCACACGGCCCACACCCGCGCCGCCCGCGGCGTCGGCCGGGGCAGGGGAGCGGCGGCGGTCGACGAGAACCAACTCGCCCTGTTCGCCGACCCGTCGAAGGAGGTCGTCGGCGAGTTGGCGGCCGTTGACGTGGACCAACTCACGCCGATCGGGGCGTTCGAGCTGGTGCGGCGGCTGAAGGCGAAGCTGAAGTAGTCGAGCGTCTCCCCGCGGCGAGCCAAGTGGGCCCCGTCCGAAAGAACCCGCGATTGAACCCGTGAAGCCGCCAGTCGGTTACGCGTCGCCAAGGGCGTCGAATCCGATCGGTCGTCGGTCACGCCGGCTTCGTCGGGAGGCGTTCAAGCTGTTCGTCATGACGGCGGTCGTCGCGTCGGTCGCCATTGGCCTTTTCCTTCACGGCAGGTCGACCGGGTTCACGGGAGCCGTGCTCCTGCTCTTCGCCGCTGTGTTAGGGCTTGCCGCCGCCGTGCGGGGACTCGAAGGCCGTCGAGGCGACTGACAGAGCGTTTTCGGGGGACGGAACTTCATTGGAGCGTTCGGTCCCACGCCGCTTCCGACCGGGCAGCGCCGAAATGCGAAAGCGGCACCGTGTCCGGTCGACGGCGGTCGTCGTCTATGATGACGTCGGGCCACGAAACGCACCGATCACCGTGGCGATTCCGAGGGGCCGCGTACCCCCGCCGCGGGGCGCTTGGACAACTGCCCGCCACGTCCCCACAACCGGAGGACCTGTGACCCCACGCCGCAACATGGTCGTCGCCTCGCTGCTCGTGTGCCTGGCAGGTTCCACACTCGCCTGGGCCGCGGCCGTGGCGGATCCGCTGCCAACCCCGGCCGACGCTCAGGCAGCGTACGACGCGGGGCGGTACCCCGAGGCGCTGCAGGCCGTCACCCGGCTGCTGGCCATCAAGGGGAAGATGGCCGAGGCGCACGACCGCCACGCCCTGCTGCGGCTCAAGGCCGAGACGTACCTGCGGGTCGCCCCGCCGAACCCGCCGGCGGCCGCCCAAGCGTTCGGCGAGGCGGCCAAGTCGGCGGCCGACGGACCGGCGACCGCCGACGACCTCGCCGCCGAGATGCTGCTGAAGCGGGTCGCCATCCTGCCCGCGTCGGCCGCCCCCGTGCCGGCCCGGGCGGCCGCACCCTTGGCACCGGCGACCACGCCGGGCCCGGCCACGGCACACGCCGTCGCGGCCACCGCCCCGACTGCCACCCGACCGACCGCAGCGTCGGCAGCCGTCCCAGCGGTCCCGCACGCGGTGGCGGTCAAGCCCGCCACCTCTCCGTCCACCCGCCCCGCGGCAGTGGCGGCACCCGTGGGGCCGGCCGCCAAGGCGGTCGTGCTCGTGTACCAGCCGCGGCGGAAGGCGGCGGCCAAGCCGGCGGCGGTCGGCGTCGTCGAGCCGGCCGACCGCAAGCTGGCGGTCGCCGAGCTGTACGCCGACGAGCTGGAGGCGACCGCCCCGAAGCTCGCCGCCGCCGACAAGGCCACAGCCCTGCCGCCCGTTCTTGAGGTGCTGCCCGCCCTCCGCAACCTCCGCTGGCTCGAGATGTCCGCCACCGGGTCCGACGCCAAGGCCCGCAAGCTCGGCGAGGGGCTGGTGACCAAGGTCGGCAAGCTGCTCGACGCCGCCCTGAAGGACACAACCGGCCGGGTCGACACGATCGAGCAGGCGGCGTCGGTCGTCATCACGCAGAAGACCCCGATGATCGACCCGCAGATGAAGCGGCCGAACGGGGCGCTGGAGACGACGTACCGCCGCACCGGCCCGACGAGCGCCCAGTCCGCCGCCCTCCGCGACGCGCTGGCGACGTGCCAGAAGATCCACGCCACCTGCGACGAGCTCGGCGGGTCGCTCGGGACGACCGGCAAAGAGTTCGACGCGCAGAAGGCCGCCGCCGCCGACGTCGGCACCCGGGTGCAGAAGCTGATCAACACGAACTGGAACCAACGGTTCAACACGCCGCCGCCCCCGCTGAAGTAGAGGGGAGGAGAGGAAGAGGGGAAGTAGGCAGGAGGGGAGGGGACCGTGGCACGAGGGGGCAGGTGCCCTCAGGCGCGTCGGGTATGAACTGCCTACTTCCCCTCTTCCGCTCTTCCCCCCTGTCCGCCCGCGTGCGGACGGCCGAGTGGATGGACGACCCGGCGGCCGACCCGGCGGAGCTGGAGCGGAGCCTCGTGTTCATCCGCCGGGTGAACGCGTGGCTCGGGTACACGCGGGCGACGCTCGGGCACCTGGCCCGGTTCGCCCGCGGGTGGGAGCGGGGCCGGCCGATCCGCGTCTTGGACGTGGCGACCGGGTCGGCCGACGTGCCGCTGGCCGTGCTGGCCTGGGCCCGGCAAGTCGGGCACGACGTGCGGGTCGTCGGCCTCGACCTGCACGACAAGACGGTGGCGGCCGCCCGCCGGGCGGCCGCGGCGGCGGGGGTGCCGGCGGCGAAGCTGTCCGTCGTCCGCGCCGACGCGACGGCGTTGCCGTTCGCGGCCGGGGCGTTCGACTACGCGATGACGAGCATGTTCCTCCACCACCTCGATGACGACGTGGCGGTGCGGGTGTTGGCCGAGATGAACCGCGTCGCCGCCCGGGGCATCTTGGCCGCCGACCTGCTCCGGAGCCGCAGGGCGTACGCCTGGATCTCCCTGTTCACCGCCGCGGCCAACCCCATGGTCCGGCACGACGCCCGGGCGAGCGTG
Source organism: Phycisphaerales bacterium (assembly GCA_028288905.1). Lineage (GTDB taxonomy): Bacteria > Planctomycetota > Phycisphaerae > Tepidisphaerales > Tepidisphaeraceae > Humisphaera. The sequence goes on from JAQGHJ010000150.1 coordinate 9,299, forward strand.
GCCCAGGCGTTCACCCGAGCCGAGATCGAGGCCGTCCGCGACCGCGCCGGCGTGCCCTACGCCCGCTACCACGCCCACTTCGGCCACCGATTTGTGCTCGCGGGCGAGAAGGTTAGCCACGGATGAACACGGATAAGGAAAAGTCGGGAAGATCATGCTCCTCCGTCTTCCAAATCCGTGTTCATCTGTGTTCATCCGTGGCTAAACCTCTCCGCCTTCACTGCCGTTGGATTCTCCACATCAGCACCGCCGCGATCACGAGGTTGATCGCGTTCCCGGACCAGATCAGGGCGACCCCGGCCCGCAGCGGGTTCGCCTTCGTCTCGAACTGGAACGGGACGGCATGGCACATCTGCTGGCCGGCCACGATCAGGGTGATGCACAGCAGGGCGGGAACGAAGCTGATCGCGAACGCGGTCAGGAAGTTCCCGCTCTTGAACATCATCCCCAGCGCCGCCCCGACCAGCACCAGGATCAGGTTGCTGGTGGCGAAGCTGGCCCGACCGTTCGCCTCGGCCAGGATGTTGTTCGACAGCACGATCAGCTCCCGCCGGAGCTGGTCCCGGTCCTTGCGGGGCAAAGTGGCGGACCGGGCGTAGGCGACGGCCGACCCGCCGCTCAACGCCAGCACCTCCGGCGGCATCGGGACTTCGATCACGTCCGAGTAGTTCCCGCTAACCGGGCGGGTGGTCGCCCCGCCGGGGCTCCGGCCGTACAGCTCGACCGTCACCACCATCACCTTGCGGGCGGTGTCCGGGCGGGCCCGGACCCGCAACTCCTGGGCCGCCTGCAGCGTCGTCCGCGGGCTCGTCCGTTCTGACCGCTCGAACGTGACGGTGCCCGGGGCCGTCCCGGCCACCCGAACCTCTTCCCCCTCGCTACCCTCGGCGACGGCCGGCGGGGCCGCGCTCGGGTCGAGGCTCACCCCGATCGTCGACTCGGCCCCCTTGAACTGGACGAACCGCCGCGGGCCGTTCAGCTCGGCCAGCACGAGCTCGGCGTACCGCCGGACCTGGTCCCGGCGGACGTACTCCTGCACCATCCCGGTGATCTTGCGGCTCTTGTCCGGCTTGCGGTACAGCTCCCGGAGCAGCCCGACGTCCATGAACTTCGTGTCCTCCTTGATCATGGACGGGCTCTCGATCGGCCCGAACTGCGTGACCCCAATCCCGACGTGTGTCCCGACCGTGAACTCCCGCGGGTACTTCACCCCGTCCCGGAGCCCGATCATGAGCGACACCGGGTCGTCCTGGTGCTCCGGCTCCTGGATGTCGATCGTGGCCGAGCTGGCCATCAGGAACTCTTTGGGCACGAGGGCGAACCGGCCCTTCAGCGTTTCGTCGGCCGCGGGGGCCGAAGCGGTGCCGCCGGCCAACCTGGCCGGGCGGGTGGGCGGCGGCGGGGCGTCGCCGCCGGCCGGCTTCTCGAAGTTCACGAACGACACGCCCTCGAGCACGACCTGCTGGCGGTTCGGCTTGGCCGGGTCCGGGGGCGGGACGTACGCCCGCTGGGCGAAGATCGTCACGCCGCCGAACTTGATCTCGTGCGTCCGCTCGATGTTGTTCGCGATCAGCTTGGCGACGTTCGCGTAGATCACCCGCTCGGCCTTGAGGGTCGACGCCGGCACGACGAAGCACAGGAACGCCAGGCTGATGCCGGCCGCCAGGAACCCGAACACCAAGACCGGGAACGCCATCCCGCCGAACGCCCCAAGCCCGATCCCACCGGCCCGGCAGGCGGTCAGCTCGTTGTCGGCGCTGAGCCGCCCGTACACGACGGTCGCCGCGAACAGGGCGGCCACCGGCAGGGCGTACGCCATCATCGCCGGGTTCAGGTAGACGAGCATCTGGCTCACCTGCTCCGGGTCCAGCCCCCGCTGGGTGAGCGGGCGGATCAGCGCGCCGAAACTCATCGCCCCGGCCAGCACGCCGGCGGTCATGAGGAAGATCTTCAGCAGGTCGCGGAAGACGTACTTGAAGAGCGTGAGGCCCATGGTGTGTGGTGCGGGAGCGGCGGCGCGGGCCTTCGGCAGCGGGGGAACGTTCGTGACGGCGTCTTCCACCTCTCCCTCCGGGAGAGGTCGTCGCGGCGTGAGCCGCGGCGGGTGAGGGTGAACGTCGAGCGGGCTCCGCGCTATCGGGCCCACTGACTTCGCGAGCAAAAGGCCGTCCCGACGTCCACCCTCACCCCCGCCCTCTCCCAAAGGGAGAGGGGGAGCCTGCTCGGGCGTTCGGGGCGGCCGATCGACGGCTCGCGTCAATCCGCCAGTGCCGGTTCCCGCCGGGCGGCGGTCGTCGTCCCGGCGGGCTCCAGCAGTTCGGCGACCGCGGCGGCCAACCGCTCGACGCCGAGGTTGATCTTGTCCGGGTGGACCTGTCCGAAGCAGAGCCGGACGTGGTTGAGCGGGACGTGCCCGCGGTCGTCCGGCTGGAAGCAGTAGTCGCCCGGGACGTACAGCACGCCGGCCGACACGGCGGCCGGGAACAGCGGCCCGGTTCGGCTCGTGTCGACGCCCGGCGGCAGCGTGAGCCAGACGTAGAGCCCGCCGTTCGGGTGCGTCCAGGAGATGCGTGGTGGGGTCGTGGCGTGGTGGAGTGGTGGGGTCGGGGTTGCCGAACGTCGTCCGCTCTCGGCACCCTTCTCGACCCCACGGCTCGACCACTCCCCTACCCCACTACCGCCCAACGGTCCGAAGTGCTCCGCCAGCGCCGCCAGCGTCAGGCCCCGCTTCTTCCGGTACGTGTCCCGAAGCCGCTTGCCCTGGGCGAGGTACGACCCGTCGGCCATCGCCTCGGCCGCGACGTGCATGGCCAGGCTGCTGGAGCCGAAGTCGTGATTCCCCTTCTGCTGGACGGCCGCGTGGGCCAGGTCCGACGGCATCACCGTGTACCCGAGCTTCAGGCCCGGGGCGAACGGCTTGCTGAACGTGTGGCTGATGACGACGAACCGGTTCTCCGGGTCGTAGCTCTTGATCGACGGCAGGTCCGGGCCGTCGTACCGCAGCTCGCGGTAGGCCGCGTCCTCCAGGATCAGGATGCGGTGCTTGCGGCTGTACCTCTTCACCAGCTCGAGCAGCCGCGGCCGCCGGTCGGCCGCCAGGGACAGGCCGGTCGGGTTGTCGAAGTAGCTCGTGCAGTAGACGAACTTGACCTTGTCGACCCGCCCCTCGCGGTCGAGCTTTTCCAGCAGGGCGGCGACGGCGTCGACGTCCATCCCGCCCGGGTCCATCGGGACCGACAGCACGTGCGCCCCGAGCGACTGGAGCGTGCCGGTGTAGACGAAGTAGCTCGGGTTGGCCGCGATGACGATGTCGCCCGGGTCCACGAGCAGGTCGCCGATCAGGTACAGCGCCTGCTGGCTCCCGGTGGTGACGACGATGTCGTCGGCCGTGTACCCGAGGGCGGCGGCCGGCTTGCCCTCGAGGTCGGCCAGGTGGCTCAGGCAGTGCCGGCGGAGGTCGGCCAGCCCGAGCGTGGTGTCGTACTGGAGGGCCCGGCGGCCGTGGGCCTCGTCGCCGAGGATCTTCTGCGTGATCCGCCGGACGTCGTCGACCGGGAGCGAGTACGGGTCGACCAGCCCGGCGGCGAGGTTGACCAGGTCCGGGTCCCTCAGGGCCGCGGCGATCAGGAAGCTGATCGGCTGCTCCTTCGTGCGGAGGGCCTTCGTCGACCAGCCGGGGGGGTGAGTGAGGACGGTTCCGTCGGGCGTTGACACGGGTGGCGATGGTACCGGGAGGACCGGCCAAAGTCAGGCGGCGGAAGCGGGGCGGGACTGCCGACAAAGGAGGGGGCGGCACCCGCGCAAGCGGCGAGCGCCCGCCCCGCGTGCCGAGCCACTCCGGACGACCGATTTTCGCAAATGTCGGCGGTCGCGGCGCGTATAACTACTTGAGGGAATCCGCCGGCCCGTTCGAGCCACTATTCGACCGGGCGGGCTCTCCCGATCGCTACAACCCGCTACCGGCTGCTAGTCGGCCGCTTCGTGGCGCGTCTTTGGTCTTTTCCCCGGCTTCCGCGCCGGCCGGTGCTCGAGATGGAACAAGCGGTCAAACGGTTCGCCCGTAACATCCTGCTGCTGCACCTGATGGTGCTGGCGGTGGTGCTCGGGCTGGTGCTGCTGGCGTCGCGGGCGATCCGGCTCAGCGCTCGGGACCAGGCCCAACTGCAGGCCGAGAGCCGCCAGCGGATCTTCGCCGCCCAGACTGCCCGGGGGATTGAGGCATTTTACAAGTCGATCGTCAACGACATGGACCTGCTGCCGCGGGCCGAGGACGACAAGGACGAGCGGGACCGGCTCGGCGGGTTGATCCGGGAGATGACGCGGGAGGTCCCGCTGTTGCCGCCGGGGGTGCCGGCCGTCCCCCAGTTGCGGGCGATGACGCAGCCGGCCCTCCGCCCGCCGCCCCGGCAAGGCTTGCTCACGCCGAACGGTGGTAACGCGGCCGCCGGGCTCGGCCCGCGCGACCCGCGGGACCGCCGCGACAACACCGTCGGAGGCGGAGGGCGGGGCGGCGGCGGCGGGGGAGGCGGTGGCCGTCAGCCCCAGCGCGGGCTGTTGCTCGGGCACCTGCTCGGCCGACAGCTCGAGGACCGGATCGACCACCTGTTCGTCGTCCCCCGCCCGATCCCGACGACCGGCACCGTTCCGGTCCGCGACGTGACCGTCAAGCCCGAGCCGGGCCAAGGCCCGTCGGCGGAAGAACTGTGCGACCGGTATCGGGACTGGCTCCGGGACGCGAAGGAACAGGCCGTCAGCCGGTTCGAGCTGTTCGACGGGCCCGGCGGCCCGCGGACGCTCGGGTACAACCTCGTCGCCCTGCCGATCGGGTCCGGGCGGACCGTGCTGGTGGCGGCCGTCAAGGTGTCGACGATCGCCGAGCAGTACTTGGCGGCCCTGAACGCCGACCCGGCCACCGGCGTCATGCTGGTGAACGACTCGCTGACAGTCATGGCCGCCAGCCGGGCGAACCTCGCCGGCACGAGCTTGGCGGAGGAGGGTGACCCCGACTTGTCCGCAGGGCTGCTGGCGTTCCGGGCCGAGGGGTTCAAGGGCTCGCACGTCGTCGCCCACCCGTTCAAGGTCGGCGGGCAGGAGTTCGAGCCGGCCCTGCTGACGGCCGAGCCGCTCGACGTCGCCGGCCGCAAGTGGTTCATCGTCGTCGGGTCGCCGCTTCGGGAGGTGGACGGGGTGGTGGCGGCGTTGTTCGGCAAGATCGTCGTCTGGGCGGTCTGCGTCGTCGTCGTGGTCACGGCGCTGCTGGTGTCGACGGCCGTCCAGCTCATCCGCGGGCGGGTGCGGCTGGAGCGGGCCACGGCCCACGGGCTGCGGCAGGAACTGGACCGCGCCCGCCAGATCCAGCAGGCGTGGCTGCCGCGGGAGAGCCCGAGCTGCCCGACGATCGACGTGGCGGCCGTCAACTTCCCGGCCAACCACATCTCCGGCGACTTCTACAACTGGTTCGAGTTGCCCGACGGCCGGATCGCCGTCGTGATCGGCGACGTCACCGGGCACGGCATGTCCGCGGCGTTCCTGATGGCGACGACGCAGTTGCTCGTCCGCACGACGATGCAGCGGATCAGCGACCCCGCCGCCTGCTTGGAGGAGGTCAACCGCCAGCTCTGCACGCTGGTGTTCAACGGGCAGTTCGTCACGATCCAGATTTTGGTCCTCGATCCCGACGGCGGGGCGGCCGAGGTCAGTTCCGCCGGCCAC